>CAMDZY010000013.1 GCA_945910975.1 uncultured Clostridia bacterium
TCACAATGGCAAACGTCATTGCGAAAATGAACCGCCCGACCCTCGTTTTGGCACATAACAAAACACTCGCTGCCCAGCTTTGCAGCGAGTTCCGGGAATTTTTTCCGCATAATGCGGTGGAATATTTCGTTTCCTATTACGATTACTACCAGCCGGAGGCCTACATTGCCCACACGGACACCTATATTGAAAAGGATTCCGCCATCAACGATGAGATCGAGCGTCTGCGCCACAGTGCGACCTCCAGCCTGTTTGAGCGGCGGGATGTGATTGTGGTGGCGTCGGTGTCGTGCATCTATGGCTTGGGCGATCCGATCGACTATAAAAACATGGTCATTTCCCTGCGCACCGGGCAGGAGTACCCGGTGGAGCAGTTGATGAAAAAGCTCATTTCCATCCGTTACGAGCGCAACGACCTGAATTTTGCCCGCAACACGTTCCGCGTGCGCGGTGATACGGTGGAGATTTACCCGGCGTATTGGGCAGGGCGCGCCATCCGTGTCGAGTTTTTTGGCGATGAGGTTGAGCGCATCAGCGAAATCAACGCGGTGTCCGGTCTGGCCGAACGCGTGGTGAACCATGTGGCGATTTATCCTGCATCGCATTATGTGACAACACAGGAAAAAATGAACCGCGCCATTCGTGAGATCGAGGACGAAATGGAGCAGCGCGAGCGCTATTTCAAGGAGAATGACAAGCTGCTCGAAGCGCAGCGGATCCGCCAGCGCACAATGTTTGACATTGAGATGATGCAGGAGATTGGTTTCTGCACCGGCATTGAGAACTATTCACGCATCATCTCCGGTCGCGCTCCCGGCACGCCGCCGACCACACTGATCGACTATTTCCCGGACGATTTTTTACTGTTTGTAGACGAGAGCCACGTCACGCTGCCGCAGGTGCGCGCCATGTACAACGGCGACCGTTCACGCAAGGAGAGCCTTGTGGAATACGGCTTCCGTCTGCCATCGGCGTTTGACAACCGGCCGTTGAAATTTGACGAGTTTGAGCAGAAGCTGCACCAGCGCATTTACGTTTCCGCCACACCGGCGCCCTTTGAACGCGAACGCGCGGGACAGGTGGTCGAGCAGGTGATTCGTCCGACGGGTCTGCTGGATCCGGAGGTAACGGTTCGCCCGATCACGGGGCAGATCGACGATTTGATTGGCGAGATCAACGCCACCACCGCGAAAAATGAGCGCATCCTGGTCACCACGCTGACCAAAAAGATGGCGGAGGATTTGACAGTTTACCTGCAAAAAGCGGGCATCCGCGTGCGCTATATGCACTCGGACATTGGCGCGATGGAGCGCATGGAGATTATCCGCGACCTGCGTATGGCAAAGTTTGACGTTTTAATTGGCATTAACCTCCTGCGTGAGGGCTTGGATTTGCCGGAGGTGTCGCTGATTGCCATTTTGGACGCGGATAAAGAGGGCTTTTTGCGCAGTGAAACATCTCTGATCCAGACGATCGGCAGAGCCGCCCGGAACGCACAGGGGCGTGTGATTATGTACGCCGACAAAATCACCCCGGCCATGCGCCTTGCGATCGATGAAACCGAGCGCCGCCGTGCGTTGCAGCAGCGGTATAATGAGCTGCACGGTATCGTGCCGAAAACGGTTGTCAAGGACGTGCGCGATTTGATTGAAATCAGCGCCACGCCGGATACGGAGGTACGCAAAGCCGGCGTCAAGCTGACGCGCAAGGAACGTGAACGCGAGATCGAGCGTTTGGAAAAGAAGATGCGCGAAGCGGCGCGTATGATGGAGTACGAATACGCGGCGGTGCTGCGTGACCAGATCATAGAATTAAGAGGAGAAAAATCATGATTAGACGCAATTGGGAAATGACGGTGACCGACCGCACCAATGTCAAGGGCGGCGAGGGCACCTATCAGTCACAGCAGATTTTCACCCCCGAGCAGGTGGAAAAAACCACCCTCTTTGCCTGCAACACGCTGCCCCCGCAGACATCCATCGGCATCCACCCCCACACGAGCGAGGGCGAAGCCTATGTGATTTTGCAGGGAGAAGCGGTTGTGACGGAGGATGGCGTGGAGCATATTTTGCACCCCGGCGATGCCGAGTATTGCACCGGCGGTCATACGCACGGCATTGCGAACCGCTCCGAAGCGCCGCTGAAATTCTTGGCGATTATCATCAAGTAACCATGCAACTGCTTTGCAACCGTTGCAGCGAATCGGCAGGGGAGAGGCGGAGGGCAAACCCAATTTCACTGCAAAGGCACGCTTCCGTTTGCTTAAAATATCGTTGATCGGTTGTGTTCAGTGTCTTTTTCAGCCCATTGAGCGTCTGCTTGCGCCGGCTCAACGCAAAGTACAGCCCGAAGCAGCGCAAAAAGTTTTGCTCGTGCAGAATGCTGCGGTAGAATTCCCCGGCGTGCAGGGCATCATCGGGCAGGGAAGGGGCATCCGGTACGGTTAACAGGATTTTGCTGACCGTGTCGGCGCTCTCCGGTGACCGCATGGCGGTTTTTGTGTCGAACGGCGCATAAATGGTGCCGTCGCGTCCCACCGGCTCCATGCAGTAGTATTCCTTTTGCGGATTGAGTGCGGGAATTTTGGGATGCCCGATGGCAACGATGCGGCAAACCCCCTCGTAGCCATAAATCACATATTCCCCGACCTGAAACATCGTACGCAGCCCCTTTCATACCTTATTATATATAGAATATAACATAAAAAAGGCCGCAAAGGTAAGCGGAGATTTTCTTTGCGGCCGTTTTTTATGAATTATGCGCAAAAAGGGTGTGGGGGAGTTTTGTGCAAAAAGTACCATTTTTTCCGACTCAAGGAAAAGTGCTTCCCCCATAATCCGCCTTTTTTGGAAACCTTCCCCTCCAAACGGCGCAGCGTGAGAAGATTGTTCAAAAAAATTTAAAAAAATCCGGAAAAGTGATTGAAATTTCTTTGTAGATGTGGTAGTATAAAGGTAAATATAAAGACCTATATAAAACGCGATTTTTTACATTGCGCGGAGCAAAATCGATTGCGCGTATCATGACAACCGAAAAGAGGGGGACGCCTGATGGCGGAACGGAAACTGCGTAGGCTCAGCCGCAGAGAGTTGATTGAAATCATTTACGCCTTGGAAAAGAAAGATGCCGAACAGCAGACCAAAATCGATCGGCTGGAACAGCAACTGGCAGGGCGCATGGTGATTTTGGAAAACGCCGGCTCCATTGCCGATGCGGTGGTCGCGCTCAACGATTTGTTCGCCGTTGCCCAGCGCACGGCGGATGATTATCTCCAGTCCGTCCGGGTCGCCGCCAAAGCATTCGCCCCGGAACAGCCCGCCGAACCGTCGGACAAGAACGAAGCGGTAGAAGAACAGCAATGAAAGATCATTCCGAAAAAAACGATAGCTATATTCAATATAATAAAGAGGTCTGGATCCCCTCGCTCGAAGAAGTCGAGCGGGAACGCAAGCGCATTCGCCGCGGCAAGCGCTTCCGCAGCACCATGCGCAGCACGACCTATGTCCTCTTGGCCACGGTCGCCGTGGTGATTATCATCGTCAGCCTTTTTATGCCGGTCATGCAGGTCACAGGCACCAGCATGGAGCCAACCTTGGAAAGCGGCAATGTCGTGGTTCTTTGGAAAACCGGCAAATTTGAAACCGGCGATTTGTGTGGTTTTTATTATCAAAACAAAGTCTTGATCAAACGAATCATCGGCACCCCGGGCGACTGGGTCAATATTGATGAAGACGGTTATGTTTCCGTCAATGGCAAGCTGCTCGATGAACCGTATATCAGTGAACATTCTCTGGGCGAGAATGATCTCACGTTCCCTTATCAGGTGCCGGACAACAAGTTTTTCGTCTTGGGCGACCACCGCGAAACCGCGATGGACAGCCGTAGCGAAGCCATTGGCTGCGTCGAGCGTGACCAGCTTGTCGGCAGAGTGCTGCTGCGCGTCTGGCCGCTGAAAGAATTCGACCTGCTGAAATAAAGCGGCGAATCCTGCGCCGAAAGGCGTACATAAAATGTTACGTTGTGTTTTAAGCGGCTTGCCGCTTTGAACAATAGGAAAATACCGATCTTCTCCGCACCAAAGGCTGCGGTGCGTTCGGTTTTTCCGTTTTCCCCGCGCCATGGAATCAAATATGCCCCTTTTTGGCGCGTTTTGCTTTCATGGATTTGGAAGAAGTGCCCGGGTGTGCCGTGTCGCTGCGCCGCTTCGAGAAAGGGAACGGCATCTTCAGTGGACTTTTGCACCTTCGCGCAGTTCTTTCGGAAATGGGTCTTGTCGGCATGGCAAATCCTGCGGCTGGGCGAGGCGGCTTTGCCGCTGTGCTGAGTCGTTTCGCCAAGCCGCAGGAACGGATTCGGTTTTTTGAACCGGCGCTCCGGTTTCTGCGCGCTTCGGCAGTCGCTTTTGAACTGCCGTGCCTTGTACAAGGCATACATTTCCGGCACACACTTCTTGGCTTATGGCGCTTGCTCCCACAGCGGGGCAGATAACGAGGTAGGTTCTGAAATAATCATCTTCCCCGCCAAACGCTGCATGTACCACAGGCCACAGCCGGATTTTTCCGGTACTCGCACATACCCCTTATACACCCATCCACAAATCAATTCTAGAAAAGAAAGGAATAACTGAAATGAAAAAGTTTTTATCTCTCGTTTTGGTTCTGACCCTGGTTCTGGCATTGGCGGCTCCTGTATTTGCGTATGACACTGCAAACACTCCCTCCGATCAGAAAACCGACCTGAAAGTTAAGGTTGACGGGGCAAAGGCAGGCACAGATTACACTCTGTATAGAATTCTGGACGTAGCAACCTATGACCAGAGCGCAGGCGCATACCGCTATGTTTTGGCTAGCGATGTCAAGGACGGCCTCACTGTTGAACAGTTCCTCGAACTGAGCACAGCAGTAGATGGCGCAACCAAGAAGGTTGGCGACTTCCTGAAGGTTGACGACACCCTCCGCGGCGATGACACTACCAAGTATATCGTTTGGATCAATGGCGTAGGCAATGCAGATGATGCACAGAAGCTGTCCCAGATCCTCATGGCCAACAAGGCTAAGTTCACTGTAGCTGGTGCTAAACAGACAGCTGCAGCTGACAATGCAGAAATCACCTGGACTGTCACCGCTGGCTACTACCTGCTCGACTCCTCCATGGGTGTTCTGTGCGGCATGGACACTGCGCAGAAAGAGGGCGAAAACCTTGTTGTGACCATCAAAGAAAAGAACGAAGGCCCCTCCATTGACAAGAAAGTCAAGGAAGGCGAAACGTTCATTGATGGCAAACCCATTACCGAAGATGTAGGGGAAGGCCATAGCCATGCAAACGTTGGCGACAAGGTGGAATTCGAAACCACGATCAACGTGAAGAAGGGCGCTGAAAAGTATGTCCTGCACGATAAGATGACCGAAGGCCTGTCCTTCAACAACGATATCGTTGTTAAGGACGGCGATAACGCACTGGTTCTTGGCACCGACTATACTGTTGCGACCAATACTGCTGACGGCTGCACTTTCGAAATCACTTTCACTGAAACCTATCTGGACACCAACTTTGGCCAGACCACCAGTGTCGGCAAGGCTCTGGTTGTTACTTATTCCGCTACGCTGAACAACAATGCTGTTATCAACGGCGAGGGCAACAAGAACACCACCCACCTGTCCTATGGTGAAAAGCCGGATGGCACGCAGAATAATACTCCCGATGATACCACCATTACCTATTCCTTCGACTTCACGCTGGATAAGCAGGGCTACAATGTCAGCAACGGGACCCGTGATATGAACCTGGCAGATGCACACTTCACCCTGTACAAGGATGCAGATTGCACTACAGCAGTTGCATTCACCAAATTTGATAACAAGCATTACAAGGTTAACACCCAGGCAGCCGACACCAATGTTACCGACATCGTTACTGTTGCTGATGGCGACATCCTGATTGACGGCTTGGATCATGGCACCTACTACCTGAAGGAAACTCAGGCTCCCGCAGGCTACAACCTGATGGACGAAGTCATCACAGTCAACATTGATGACAAGGGCGTAACCACGGTTGATCTAGAAGGCAACAAGGACACTACGCTTACTAATGACACGCTCAAGGTCGAGAACCGCACCGGTTCCGAGCTGCCCTCCACTGGTGGCATCGGCACCACGATCTTCTACATTGTTGGCGCAGTTCTGATGGCTGGCGCAGCTATCCTGCTCATCACCAAGAAGAGAATGTCCGCTGAATAATTTACGAAAGTAAATCATTCACAGGGCTTGCCTTGGGTAAGCCCACAACGGGTCGATCAATGGATTGACCAACCCGCAGAATGAACCTACCCAATCCATGGCAGGGGCAGTTATCTGCCCCTGCCGCTCCGGATTGATGAAAATGCCTGCCTTGCTTGCGGACACTTTCACCAATCCGGCGAATGGCATATGATTGCTCCGCACGTGCGGCGAACCGAACAAACAAACGAATTTGGCGAATGTGAGGTAAATGTTATGCAGGACACATTAAAAAATCTGGTACAGAAATTTAAACAGGAACAAACGTTGCACCGCCGCCTGGTTGCCATTTTGGTCGCAGCTGTGATGCTGGTGTCCCTTGCCACCACTTGGGCGCTACATATCCAGGGCTATGCAATGGAACGGAAGGAACTTGCCTGTGGCAAGCCCGAGCACACCCACACGGATGCGTGCTATGAAATGGTACTCACCTGTGGTCAGGAGGAAGGCCACGTCCACTCTGACGCGTGCTATACCTATCAATCCGTCCTCTCCTGTCAGGAGCCTGAGCACACCCACTCCGACGAGTGCTACGATGCCGACGGCAATCTGACTTGCGAGCAGTCGGAACACGTCCACGACACCTCCTGCTATACACAGGAGCTGGTGCTCACCTGTGACAAGACCGAAACCGGCCATGTCCACACCGATGCCTGCTATACCAAGCAATTGGTCTGCAAAATCGACGAGCACACCCATAGTGACAATTGCTACACCGACCCCGAAGCCGATCTCGAAACCGCCGAGGACTGGGAAGATACGCTCCCCGAGGAAAAAGACCTCACCGGCGAGTGGTCGCATGATGTGGTAGCCGTTGCCGAATCCCAGCTGGACTATGCCGAAAGCACTGCCAACTGGCAGCTTGGCGAAGACGGCGAAACCCACAAGGGCTACACGCGCTATGGCGCATGGTACGGCGCGCCTTATGAAGACTGGTGTGCCATGTTTGCTTCTTTCTGCCTGCACTATGCCGGCGTCCCGGAGGAAGCCATTCCCCACAACGCAAGCTGCCCCGGCTGGGTCAGCGCCCTGCAGGAACAAACGATCTTTGTCAGCCCCGAGGCCGAATTCATCCCGCAACCCGGTGACCTTGTATTCCTCAACTTCGACCCCGCCGACCAGGAAGATATTGACGAAGAGCTAAGCGGCACGGTTGCCGACAGAGCGGCACAGCACGTTGCCCTTGTCAAGGAGTACGATGCCGAGCACAACGTCCTGTATGCCTATGAAGGCAATTCCAACAATAAAGTTCAAATCATGGCCTACCTGATGCCGGAATATGTCGAACCGACAGAAGAAGACCAACAGGATCTCCCGGAAGAAGAACGCTTCCACACCCCCGAGATCTCCATGCAGCTGCATGACAAGTCCATCGTTGGCTATGTCAGCCTGCAATTTGCCAAGGATGCCTTTGACAAAAAATACCCCAACGGCCTCCCCACCGAAGAAACCGACAACGAGGAGTCCGGCTCCGCAGCCGACGCAACCGAACCCGATGTTGTAGATGATAACAACGTCCAGGACACCAACCTGTCCACCGATGTGGACACCGCTGATGCCGAATTTGCTTCCACGCTCTCTATCCCCGGCAATGACGAAGCCTTCGGCAACAACAGACGTGTTGTCTTTAAGGTCATGATCGATGGCGAGTGGCAGACAGTCGGCATCAAAGATGGCTACATCTATGAAAATGGCTCTGCCTACATCTCAACATACGATGCCATGCAATTCCTTGCTCCGTATGGCTATACCGGCTCGGCCAACCAGGAAATCGGCTATGCTATGCCCAATGACCTCTATTACGGCATTCTTGCAACTGCCGACAACACCTACTGCCTTGATGTCGGCCTTGGCAGCGACAACGCAGCATCCCAGGGCGATAACGTCCAGCTCTATAAATTCTACGGCACCGACAACCAAATCTATAAGTTCACCAATAACAACAACGGCACCTACTGCATGACCCTTTTAACCTCCATCAAAGCCGGAGGCCATTGGTTCAATATCAATCTGAACGGGAATATCGCACAAGCAGACCAGAATATTCAAATCTGGGACGACACGACCCCGGCCAGCAACTGGATCCTCAAAGAAACCGTGGGTGGCCACTTTGTATTCCTGACCAACCAGAGTAGTAACTGGGCAATCGACATTCCGAGTGCTTGGATGTACAACGGCAACAACATCCGCCTTTGGGAGCGCAACGGCGCAACGGCGCAGATGTTTGACCTTCTCCCGACCCATTTGATCGAAAACACCCACAACTACTCCAACCGCATCTATCTCGGCAGCAATAACGGCAGTGACGTGATCTGCTACTATATGCCCGGTATGACTGCCAATTTGAACACCTCTGATCAGTGGTGCGAAATTGCAAACAATTACAGTGTCAACTCCATTAATGTCGACCCCAACAACCAGGCCGGCCAAAAGAACACCCTGTATGTCAAGCGTGGCAATGCCTGCACCGTAACCGGTCTGCCTAACGGATATGACTGGTCGGTCACGAACGCCAACGGCGATGCCGTCAGCGCTACCGCAACCGATGTCGGCAATGGCACAATAACCCTCCGCATTGATTCCGTAAATGAACGCTTGGAAGTGTATCCCAGCACAAAGAGAACCGGCTATGATACCGTTTCCCACAAGGTTACCTTTAAGGTTCATATGAATGGCGAATGGCGCACGGTTGGCTCGCAGCCGTATTACCACTACGACGGTTCCAGAGCCTACATCACCGACAAAGAAGCCAAAGCAGTCTTCGAGCAGTACGGCTACACTGCCACCTCTGACCCGGGCTACACCTTCGCCTACAGCTATGGCGACATGGTCAAGCACTTGTTCTACTATAACACTGCAAACAAAGCTCCAACAAGCAAGGTGCTTGACATCGATAACGGCAGTGCAAACTATAAGAACGGCGGCGTTATCCAACTCTACGAATTCAATGGTTCCTCCGCACAGGCATTCCAGTTTGTGCCAACCGGACATTCCGGCTGTATTGCAATCAAACCCGCTCTGGCTGACTACTATGTGAACGTAAACGGCGGCGTAGATAAGGGCAATGATACACCGCTCCAGCTCTATAACGACTATTGGAACGACATTTCCTGCCACTGGAAACTGGTTAACACAGCCTTTGGAACAGAGATTCGCTCCGGCGACAGAGATCAATTCTGCATTGACGTGCCGAACAATAATGTCGCCGATCGGCAGACCCTTCATATTTGGGAGAACGGCGATAACCGCTATTGGGACATCCGCCAGACCCGCTTGATGTTTAATGATGTTCCGGCCGCTGCGCAGTATGACGGTAGCTACCGCATCATGCTTGCCCCCACCGACAGCAGCGATATCGTCTGCTATTACATCCCACAGTATAAGGATGCAGGCTCCAATGGTATTGGCCGAGCCGACAAGTACACGGAAATGGCACCCAACTGGCCTGACCTGTCTGCGTATACGATCTCTGTCATTGATGATCAGCACATCAAATACAATGAGTCCCAGCTCTCCATGCTGACGACCAGCGTGGTTGCCGGCGGCACAACGGACTTTGTTCTGGATGAAGCCAGAGGCTATAACTGGGTTGCTGTCGGTGACAAGGGCGGCGCAGTAAAGGGCACAAACGAAAACGGCAAGACGACCCTCCACTTTGAGAATGTGGATCAGTCTTATCGTATTTCCCTTTCCTCTGCAAATCCGGAATTCTCTGCAAGCTACATTGGCGTCACTCAGCAACCGCGTACCAATGGTACAAATCCGGAACTGGCAGTTTTCGACACCTCCGGCCAGATTTTGCCGAACACTTCGAATGCAGGGAAAGACACCAATAAGGTTCTGTACCTCGTGCTGGACGGCAACGGCAATGTTGTTTACGACGACGTTGAAGTAAAACTCTTTACGGATAAAACATTCAGCCTTGCATTCTTCCCGACCATTGAGCGAATTGACGGTGTAACGGATCGCGGCAACTATAGGCTCTCACGTGTTGTCGTGAAAAACGGTGACATGACGCAGTATGACGGCGATCCGAACGGCGTGTCCTTGACAACAAGAACCGACTTGTCCGGCAAGACCTCAAGCAGCGGTAAGAAATACGTCTTTATTTCTAACGCCACCCATATTGATCTCCATTATGAACAGACCCATGATGAAAACTACAAAATGAAGACGCTGTTGCTGGACTATGATATTATGTTCGAGGGCAACAATGTTTCCAGTAACGGCACCGACGGTCGCTACAATGCCAACGCTAGTTTAAAGGATACAGAGCAATATGCTTATACAACAGGCGGCGGCTGGAACAATGGTATCAACTACACCGGCAACATGACATTCAATAATGGCGGCGATGTTGCAGAAAACTACAAGGCACAATACTTGTTCGGTAACATCAATACCGGCGTTCGCCATGCAACTACGTGGAACAGAAATGGCAATTTCTCCGACTATGGCCAGTATGTCATGACTGAAGACCGCGTCTTTGGCCGTGGTTATCGTATCAACGGCTCCAGCATGTATTATTTCCGCAACTGCGCTTTTGGCTTGGTAAAGGATACGCTTTCTGCCGATGGACAGTTACAGTTCCAAGACTGCATTGCCTACCCGAAAAACCTGTTTGACAATGTACCGAGAGCGGATAAACACATTATGGATCAGTATTCCCTGGTGTTTGACCGCAAGGGCGATAACTACATCTTGCGCAATGTGGCAGGTACTGCGGATGGCGATAATGGCTATATGTACACCGACCTGCGTCAGCTTAAGAACCCCGGTGGCCATACAAACATTTTCACCAACAACTTCTGGCCCTTTGACCGGCCTACAAGTGAAGGCGGTTGGGATGGCTATCGCGATGGCGGCAGAAACCCGAGCCACAATGACCCAATGTACGGCGCATCACAGCCGATGATTACCTGCTACTCGGATTTCCCCATGTACAATTCGTCGACCGGCTATGTCTATGGCACGAACGGCAAGGTGAAAGCTCCCGCCTCTGATGACGGCGCAGATCATAACAACCTGTTCGGCATGAGACAAACCATTCCCTTCACGCTGAGTGCGGACTATATTGCTCCGATGAGCTATCTGTTCTACGGCGATGATGACCTGTGGGTCTACTTGTGCCGCAAGAGTGGTACACAATTGCCGAATGGTCAGAGTTCTCAGTTGATTTGCGACATTGGCGGTGTCCATTCTTCTGCCGGTGAGTACGTCAACATCCGTGACTACCTGCCTGAAGGCTCCGAGGGCGAATACACGCTGGAAGTTTTCTATACTGAACGTGGCAACTCCGGCTCTACCTGCTACATGAATGTGCAGCTCGGCGGCATCAATCCCCCGAAGCCGACTCTGAACACGGTGGCATCTTTGACAAAGGTTGTCAATGGCGCGGATGACCCGAATAAGGAATTTGAGTTCTATTTGACTGTAACGGATTCCAATGGCAATATCCTGCCGAGAGAAGAAGGCTACGTCTACACGAAGACCCTTGCCGATGGTACAGTTGAATATCAGGACGGCTTCTGCGTGACCGGCGACGGTAGCACTGGTGAAAACAATACGATCCGACTGAAAGCGGATGAAACAATTAACCTGCTTGGACTTCCCCTTGGTTCGGAACAGAAAATCATCTTTAAAGAACAATCTGACAGCGGCTACTCGACCAATGCATCGATTCCCGGACGTCCCGAATCGGATTATGTGGTACGTGATAACGGGCACGAAATTGAGTTTAAGCTCAGCGACATTGCCTCGAATAACGCAGTAACGTTCGTCAATACGCCGATTACTACTTCGGCCAGCGTAACAAAAGACGCATCCAAATATCGCAGCGCACCATTCAATGAAAACCCGACATTTGATTTCCAGGTGAATGCTTGGTATGGAAATTCAAACCGCGACAGAGAATGGGCTGTCATGGAGGGCTACTATAATGTTACTGTTACAGATGCAAGCGGTAACGTAATCGATGGCGCACCGAACAGTATGCAAATTTCCTGGAATGAATCTGAGCATAAGCTGTACAACACATTCTACGTTGATGGCTTGGAGGTCAAAGACGACTCCGGCAACACGCGCAATTTCTTCCAGCTGCATGATGGTGAAACCTTCACGATCGTTGGCCTGCCTTCCACTGCAAGAGTTGGCTTCTATGAGCGCATCTATGACGCAAATGATGTAAGCTGGTCTTGGGATGCGAGTGCCGGTACATTCAGACAGCTTACCCCGGACTCCACACACGCCGAACAGGGTGATTCGTATGAACGCTACATTGGCGATGGCGTATACTTTGACCTTGTTAAGGATAGCGATGCCAACAAAGTTGTTTGCACCAATACACCCGTTCTAACCAGCGCAACGCTGACAAAGTGGATCATGAACCATCCCGTCCCGACCGGAAACGAAGATAGAGAGTTTAACTTCCTTGTCAGAATTTATGACAAGAATGGCGTTGAACTGTCGTCCGCCATCAAGTTTGCAGCGACCGGCGCGCTGAATACCGTTGGATCCGGCGACACCTTTACACTGCAAAAGGATGGAGCGATTCAGATCAATAATCTGCCTGTAGGTTACTCGATCGCATTCTTTGAGGAACCCGGAACAGATTATACAACGGATTGGCAACTTGGCACCGGCAATGCCGAAACGGTTACAGCTTCCAACGGCTGGATCGGCAGAAAAGTGCTGCTGCAAAAGGATTCCGCTTCCAATGCATTCATTTGCAAGAACACGATCAAAGTCGTTTCCGCTTCCGTGACCAAGAAGGTCGTTGGCGCTCCGGCCGAATCCACACAGGCCTTCAACTTCCGCGTTGTGCTGCGCGATCGTCATGGCAATCTGCTGGTAGGCGATTACCCGTATGCAATTGTGAATGCAAACAATGAATTGCAGTCCCCGGCCGATGCAACCATCAAGCTGGGTGGCGATGTGCCTGCTGAATTCGCGCTGCAAAATAACTGGACGTTCACGATCAGCGATATTCCTGCGGATGCAACGGTTTACTTCTATGAGCAAACCGCAGTTGGCTATGGCACCACTTGGGATAAGGCAGAAGGTAGCAATATTACACTGACACCCGATGCTACCATTTCTTCCGAATTCGGTTCCGGTGTTTTCTTCCAGATGCAGGACGACAACAACAATGTGATTTGCACCAACAAGACCGGTGCGGAATTGCCTGCAGCCGGTGGCTCCGGCACTGCCCCGTTTGTAATCGGCGGTCTGCTCTTAATGACTTTTGTATTCATGTATACATTGCTGAGCAAGCGCAGACGTCTGAACGAAGGCGAATAAAACCATAAAATGCAGGGCGGCTTTTACCGCCCTGCATTTTGATAAAAAACAGCTTTCTATGTTCCCGGAGGTTCCAATGAAAGACAACAAAGAAATCCAAGTATCCAAAGAACAACAACCGCAGCAGCCCACAGACCCGAAAGCCCCGAAGCGGAAAAAGAAACGCAAGAAGGTAAGCGCATTTTCAACCGTGATTCTTTTGCTCATCTTTTTGGTTGGCTTGTCCGTTATGCTCTATCCAACGGTCAGCAACTGGTGGAATTCCAGAGTACAGTCGCGTGCCATTGCAAAGTACGATGATTTTGTTGCCAGTCTCTCCGACCAGGATTACGATGAATATTTTGCGGCTGCAGATGAATATAACAAAAGACTTTTTGAAACACCCTCCGCGTTTATGACGCCGGAGGTTGTGGAAGGCTATCAGGAAACGTTAAACGTTACCGGCACGGGTGTTATGGGTTATATTACCATTGAAAAGATCGATGTTGCCTTGCCAATTTACCACTCCACGGATGAATCCGTCCTGCAGATTGCGGCCGGGCATTTGGAAGGAACCAGTCTGCCCGTCGGCGGTGAAAATACGCATTGCACAATTTCGGCGCACCGCGGCCTGCCCAGTGCCAAGCTCTTTACCGACCTTGACCAGTTGGAGGAGGGCGATACCTTCTACATCACGGTGCTGAACCGGACGTTGACCTATGAAATTGACCAAATCCATATTGTTGAGCCATCCGAGCTTGACGACTTGAGAATAGCACCCGGCGGCGATTATTGCACGCTGATGACTTGCACGCCTTATGGCATTAACTCGCACAGAATGCTCATTCGCGGCAAGCGCATTGAAACACCGACGGATGCACTGCGCAGACCGGTTGTCGCCGATGCAAAGCGGATTGAAACCGTTGTTGTTTTGCCATTTGTGGTTATTCCGCTGCTGATTATCGTCATGATTATTGTCATCGTGCATTCCCACCGCAAGAAAAAGCGCCGCTAAGATTCATAATCCCCTTAGCTCAGATGTCGAAGCATTGAGCTAAGGGGATCGGTTTGCATGCCGAGGTGGTGGATTTGTTACCACTTTTCAGTGCAGAACCGAAAAAAGTATTGCACAAATGCACACAATCATGTAAACTAATACTAAACAAAGACTGTCAAGAATGCCTCGCAGAGTTCGCCGTATTAGCGGCGATTCAAGTGCAATCATTTTTGCGGCGGTGTACGTCGCGCCAAGAGCCGCCCTTTGGGCGGGTGTGCACGCCACAAAAAACACATGGCTGGACGCAAACGGCAAGTCACTGCCATAGGCACTTGGCAAGTGAGATGTTTAAGTCCGGCAATGTTATCGTGTGAGGAAGAACGCTGTTGAAAATCGAAGTTATTCGACAGCCTGAAACAATTGATTGTGTAAATTCGACAGAATTTTGGAAAGGATTGATGCAAATGTCAATTGACACACTGCAAATGAAAATCCGCAAACTGAAAAACCCGTCCATGCTAACCCTTTCTCCATCGCCGGAATGGGTCCCGCCCTATTTGCAGGAGGAAAAACTGCAAGCCATGGGGCAGACGCCACAGGCGCTCGCGGCAGCATACGAAGCATTTTGCACCGGCATTCTCAATGCCTTGGCGGATTCTGTTCCTGCGGTGATGTTCCAAGCGGCAGCTTTTCACGCTTTGGGCGCACCCGGAACGCAGAGCTTGCAGAACCTGTCCCAGTATGCCGCGCAAAAGGGCTACTATGTGCTTTTTGACGCAATGTATGGTGATATCAGCACACAAGCCCTGTTTGAGGGCATTTCCCTTGGCAATGCAGTATATCGACCTTACGCAGCAGATGCCGTTGCAGTCAATGCCTATGCCGGAAGCGACAGCATCAAGCCGTTTTTGCCCTATTGCAAAAAGGCCGGAAAGAATCTGTTTGTGCAGGTGAGAACCTATAACAAGTCCGCTTACGAGGTGCAGGAGTTGCTGTCCGGCGATCGAGTTGTGTATACCGCAGTGGCCGACATCGCGGAGCGCTGGAGCAGTGGATTGGTGGGGAATCTGGGTTATTCCGAAGTCGCGATCATGGCTGGCATATCTGATGCAGATGCACTGCGCCGGCTGCGCAACACCTATGAGAAGCTATTTATCCTTGTAACAGGATACGGCGCACCGCGCGTAAGCTGCGGAAATACACAGTATGCGTTTGACCAACTAGGGCGCGGCGCAATTGTTGCCGACACCGGCACAATTGCCACTGCATGGAAGAAAGCCGGCACAGACGGCCGTGACTTCCGCGAGCAGGCCAAGCAGGCCGCGCAGAGAATGAAGGACGATATTTCAAAATTTGTGGTGATACGATAATGACAGAAATCTATCTTGTGCGCCATGGCGAAGCGGAGGGCAATGTCTACCGCCGCATCCATGGCCAATATGATTCGCTGCTGACGCCAAACGGCTTTCAGCAGCTCAAAGCGCTCGAACGGCGATTTGCGGATATTTCCATTGACGCCTGTTATGCCAGCGATTTGACAAGAACCTCCCTGACTGCCATGGCAATTTACAAGCCGAAAAACCTGCCCCTGCACCGCGATGCCCGATTTCGTGAGGTGAATCTGGGCAGATGGGAGGACTTGCCGTTTGGCTACTTGCACCGTTTTGAAACCGATGCCATGACACAGTTTGATTATGACCCCGCGCACTGGTGGGTCGAGGACGCCGAGCGCTTCGAGGAATACACCGACCGATTTTTGCAGGCAATGGAGCAGCTTGCAAAGGAAAATGACGGCAAAACGATTGCCATCGTGTCCCACGGCTGCGTGCTGCGCGGTGTCCTGCTGCGTCTGTTCTTCGACCC
>CAMDZY010000014.1 GCA_945910975.1 uncultured Clostridia bacterium
CCGTTTCGCCTTCCGCAATGTCCACGGCATAGTCCGCGTTGACTGCGGATTTGATGACGTAGACGCCGTCGGGAAGCGTGGCCGAGCCGCTGACCTGATAGTACTGGTATTTGGGCCAATATGTATTGACTGCGGAGTTGGAGCGGATGCTGACCTGATAGTTCACATTTGCGGGAACTTCAAAGTAGCGGCACCAAACTTCCGCCGCATACGCAGCGCCGTTGGCATCATTGGAGGCATTGCGCAGCTTGACAAGCACGGCATTGTAATAATAGCTGCCCTCCAATTCATACTGGAGATAGTGCAGCTGGCCTTCCAGCGAGGTATAGCTGTAGCCGTGGCTGCTGCAATAATTTCTCAGCGCGGTGTAGCGCTCGTTGTGCCATTGGCAGATACCATAGCTGGTGCCATAGTCGCCAACGATGTTTGGATTAAAATTCGATTCATGCTCGATATTTGCCAGAACGCCGCAGGCCGCCGCAGGCGTCAGCCCCATGTTTGTGACCAGATATTCAAAAATCGTATCTGCATTGCTCGCCGCGTTTGCCTTGGGCACGGAAAGCGGAAGCATCACAAGGAGCATGGCAATTACCAGCACGAAGCCGGTGATCCGTTGAAACGCTTTCAATATGTACAACCCCTTTTTGCTGCATTTTTAAAATAATGCAGTATTTGATATTTCATTTTAGCATAATTTTTCGTCGCATTCAACATATATTTGTGCATAGCGGAAAGTTTTTTCAGCAAAATTATGTCCTGCAGAAAAAGCAGAAAAAATATGCAAAAAAAAGTTGACAATTCTTGCCCGGATAGGCTATAATAGTCCAAGCGTGCCTTTGCACGCGCTTGAATCTATTGCTACAGCGATACCGCTGTTGAGCATAATTTTACAGGAGGTGTACACGATGCTGCGTACCTATCAACCCAAGAAACGTCACAGATCCAAGGTTCATGGTTTCCGGAAGAGAATGGCCACTGCAAACGGCCGCAAAGTTCTTGCCCGCCGCCGTGCCAAGGGCAGATCCGTACTGTCCGCCTGATCGTTCCGGTAGCACTGCCGAATTAAGGCTGAATCACGAAACCGCCGCGCGTGCGGCCAGATGGTTTTTTCAGTATTTCCGAAAGGGTGAACGGTTCTCCTGTTCGCCCTTTGCATTTATCCAAGGAGGAAGCCCCATGCGGTTTTCCACGCCTCTAAAGCTCAATCATGTGTTCCAGCGCCTGTATCACAAGGGCAATGTCTGCGCGTGCCGCACGCTGGTGCTGTATTCCCGCCGCAACCACCTCAAGCAAAATCGGGTCGGTATCACTACCGGCAAAAAACTGGGACGCGCTGTGGTGCGCAACCGCATCCGGCGCCGTCTGCGCGAGGTGTATCGGCTCAACGAGCCGCGCTTCCAGCCGGGCTACGACATTGTGGTCGTCGCGCGGCACCATGCTGCCGACGTCGGCTTCTCCACGTTGCAGGCAGACTACCTGCACGCAGCCGAAAAGCTGGGTCTGCTTCGGGAGTTGGACAAATGAAACGGCTGATGCTGGCGCTGCTGCGCTTTTACCGGCGGAATATTTCGCCGCTTCGCCCCGGCAAGTGCCGCTTTGTGCCCACTTGCTCGGAATACGCGGTGCAGGCCATCGAGAAATACGGCGCATGGAAGGGCGGTTGGCTCACGCTTTGGCGCTTGATTCGGTGCAACCCGTTCAATCACGGCGATCATTACGATCCCATTCCATGAAGAAGCAAACGCTTCTTTGATCTTGGAGGACATTTCATGTTTCTATCAACCGTACCCGTAACCATTTCCAGCATTATCCCTATCGCCTTCGGCTACCTGTTCCGGTGGCTGTATGAGTTCACGCTGAACTATGGCCTGACGATTTTCCTGTTCGCACTGATCGTCAAGCTGATTCTGCTGCCCGTGAGCGCAAAGCAGAAGAAAACCATGATGAAGACCTCGCGTCTGGCGCCGCAGCTCAAGGAGCTGGAGCGAATTTATGGTGATGACAAAACCCGATATAATCAGGCAATGATGGATCTTTATAAGGAAGAGGGCGTGTCCATGACCGGCGGCTGCCTTTGGTCGCTGCTGCCCATGCTGATCCTGATTCCGCTGTACTATGTGATCCGCGAACCGCTGACCTATGTGCTGCGCCTGGATTATACGGATATCTTGGCAATAAAGGCCGCATTCGGCGATACCAACCCTGCCTATTGGCAGCTGGCCGCCGCCCATTCCAAGGGCTTGATGGACCTGTCGATGTTCGGCATCGACCTGTCCGTGATCCCCAGCTGGCATATTTGGCGCGCCACATCCTGGAGCGATATCGGCCAGTTCCTGATCCCGGTGGTTTCCGCCGGCTTCAACTACCTGTCCATGTTCGTGTCGCAGAAGCTGAACACGACTGTCACGACCGACGAAAACGGCGAACGTGACAACGATGCCGCCGCTCTTGCAAACAAGAGCAACAAGAGCATGATGCTGATGATGCCGCTGATGTCCCTGTTCTTTGGCTTTATCATGCCTGTCGGTATGTCTTTGTACTGGATCGCGCAGAGCATTTTGGGCATTTTGCAGGATTGGCTGCTGACGACCCATTACCGCAAGGTCTACGACGCCGAGGATGAAGAAAAGCGCAAGCGCGCAGCTGAGCGTGCCGCACTCGAAGCGGAAAAAGAGCGCATCCGCGCCCAGCGCCGTGCCGAAAATCCCGATGGCATCACCGCCAACACCAGCCGGAAGAAGCTCGAGCAGAAGAAAGCTGCCGAACGGGAAGCGGCTGCCCGCGAGTACGCTGCAAAAAATGCGCCGCCAAAGCCGGCAAATGAGGACGCTCCTCTTTCCGGTGACCCGGAGCGCCCCTATGCACGTGGCCGTGCCTATCAGCCCGACCGCTACAAAAACAGCAATTAACCCAAGGAGTTACTATGGAAAAGAGTATTATCACCACTGGCAAGACCATTGAGCTTGCCATTGCCGCTGCGGCAGCGCAGCTCAACATGGATCGCGACAGCTTTTCCGTTGAGGTTCTGAAAAACGCCAGCCGTGGCTTTTTAGGAATCGGCGCAAGTCTGGCAGAGATTCGCGCAACGTATGAGGTTCCGGACGAGGAGCCGAAGGCTGCTCTGTCCTCCGCGTCCCGCTCCAAGCCCAAGCGCAAGCCGGAGCAGACCGCCGAGACCCTCAAGCCTGCTCCCGCCAAAAAGCTCGAGCCGATGCAGCCTGAGGTTCGCCGCCAGCCCGCCGCACCGAAGTCCGAAGCCCCCAAGCCCGCTGCCAAGCCTGCCAATGCAGAGCGCGCCCCGCGTCCGGAGAGCAAAAAAGCCCCCCGCCCGGCACCCGTGCAGGAGCCGAAGCCGGAAGTGGCTGCGCCGAAGGTTGAAAAAACCTACGCCCCCGCACCCGAAGGCTCTACCGAGCAGCGAATTGAAGTGTTTGTCAAGGGCCTGCTGGAGCATATGGGCTCCAACGCAACACCCCACGCAGTTGCCACCGAGGACGGTAACTACCAGGTCGACCTGGTGGGCGAAAACCTCGGTATGCTGATCGGCCGTCGCGGCGATACCCTCGACGCCATCCAGCACCTGACCAACTACACCATCAACCGTGGCGCGGAAAAGCGTTGCCGCATCAGTGTCGACGCCGAAAATTATCGCGGCAAGCGCGAAGAATCCCTGCAGCACCTGGCACAAAAGATGGCCGCCAAGGCCGTCCGCTATCGCAAGAACTTCACGTTGGAGCCGATGAACGCCTACGAGCGCCACGTCATCCACGCCGCCCTGCAGGACACCCTCAACGTCAGCACCTTCTCCACCGGCACTGAGCCGAACCGCCGCATCGTAATCGCTTATACACGGCGCAAGGAGAACAATCAATAATAAGAATGCGGTTCGCACCAATCGGTGCGAACCGCAAAATTTTTTCATCGACACGCCGCGTTGCTTTCTAAGCAGTCATAATTTATCAAATGTTATCCGATTGATTGAGCGGTCGGGACATTCTGCGCGGCGGCTTGTGGTTCGCTCTCGTTGCGCAGCTGGGCGCGGATGTTGCAGAGTGTGACCTGGTGAATGCCGAGGTACGATGCAATTTGCCATTCCTTGGCCAGACCGTTGAACTCCGGAAAGCGCCGGTTGAACCAGATCACGCGTTCTCTGGCGGGCACATTGGTGCGCATACGCAGGGATTCCTGGTAAAACCGCAAACTTTCTCTGGACAGCCTGTAGGTTGCGCCGAAAACCTCCGGATATTGCCGCCCCAATTCATCCACTTCCGCGACGGGAATCGCGACGATGTAGAAAGAGGTCATGGCCTCGAGCGTGGTATTTGCGATCCATGCCGCGCCCTGCTGCGGGATATCGCAGGTAAGGCAGCCGTTGCGGGAATTGTCGAAGCAGACCGTGGTTTCTTTTCCGTCCTCCATGATAAAATAGCTGCGCGCCAAACCGCCCTCCAGCTTCAAAAAATAGTCTGACAAGGTATCGCCCTGACGGTAAAGGCACTCGCCCCTTTGCAGGTAGATAAGCTGAAGCAATTCCCGCAGACGTTTGCGAAGCTCCGGGTCGAAAATCTCAAGTCGGTCAAAAAATGTACAAAGTTTCTGCTCCATTGTATATCTCCTTTATGCGCAGCCGTATTCGCCGTTGCCAAATTGAAAGGCGGTCAAAACTATTTTTTGACCGCCTGCAAAAACGCATAACCCGATTGTTGCGACACAAATCATATACCTAGCCCAAGTGCCAAAGTATACAAAGACAGGTATGCATTTTCACCGAAGTAAAAACACACACTTGGGTACAACAGATTGACTTGTGTCGCATAAATAGTATATCATAATCTCCGGAAATTGCAAGTCCTCTTTGCGGAAATTTCCCATAAAAATCGCCTGCCGGTATGAAACCGACAGGCGAGCGTGATTTTACCAAGTTGTGATGTAGAATTCAAAGTGATCGCCGTCTGCGATGGGCGTAGAATCGGCAGCGGTTTCGACCATTTCTCCGCCTTTGGTGAACACCCACGCGCAGTTATCGTCAGCGGAAGCGGTTTCTCCGTCCACGGTGTCGATATACAGGCCGTAAGTGTCGTTGTGTCCCTCGACCAAGCCGTCCTCAACCAGCGCTTCGCCCAGTGTGTCCAAATCGGTCTTTACGGTGAAGGTCTTTTTTGAGCCATCGCCGTGCGTGACCTCAACGGTGATTTCGGTCTTGGATGCACCACAAGCGCAGCAGAGCGTCAGAAGACTTGCCACTACGAGCAGCACTGCAATCACACGGATGCTTTTGCATCTTTTCAGCATATGCGTACCTCTTTTCCAAATTTTGTATCGCTATCATAGCACACAAGGCGTCAATTGTCAAGCAAAACACAACTGCCGCGCGTTTACAAATTCGCGGCGTGGGCTTGTATTCTTCGCGAAAACAAAATATAATAGATGTAGAAACATCGGAAAGGACGATGGCGGATGGTATATGATTGCCTGATTATTGACGATGAAAAGCTGCTTGCGGACAGCACAGCGGAATATTTTAACCTGTTTGGCGTGAAAACTGCGGTTGCATACTGCGCCTATGATTGCAGGAAATTTTTCAGGGAAAACGCGGCGCAGCTGCTTTTGCTGGATATCAATCTTGCAGACGGCAGCGGTTTTGCGCTATGCAAAGAACTGCGCAAAACAACGCAAAGCCCCATTTTGTTCATCTCTGCGCGAACCAGCGATGACGACAAAATCATCGCCCTGAGCATCGGCGGCGACGATTACATTCAAAAACCGTACTCCTTGGGCGTTCTGCTGGCCAAAGTCAAGGCCGTTCTGAAGCGCTATGGCAGCAGCGCAAGGTTCTCCGACGGGCATTTGTATGTGGATTTTGACGCAAGACAGATCACAGTCGATGGGGCCGCCGTAAAGTTGACCGCCCTTGAATTTAAGCTGCTGGCTTACCTGATGCAAAACGCGGGGCGGGTCATCACAAAGCAGGAACTGTTTGAAAAGGTCTGGGCGGATAAATTGACCGGTGACGGCACGTTAAATGTGCATATCCGCAAAATTCGGGAAGCAATTGAGCGCAATCCGGGCAATCCCAAATACATCCTGACCGTCTGGGGCAACGGTTATCGGTTCGCCGGAGGGAAAGAATGAAAAACCGCATTTTTTTCGGCGGAATGCTCGCCGTCCTTTTGATCGAGGCCGCCGTCCTGATTCTGTTCGCGCTCCCCGGCAAAGAGAATTTGCAGGACACGGTGGCAGTCAACGAAACGGCGCAGGCTGTGCAAAATGACTGGGCAGATCTTACGCAGCACCGCAGCCGCACCGATCTTGATTATGTCGTGCTTGACTTGGATGGAACGGTCTTATACAAAACGCGTGACGGACTGAGCGAAAGCATCAACGCCGCCATTCGCCACAGGGATACCACTGTTGACATTGCGGTCGGCGGCGCAACGGTTGGGAAGCTCCTTGTTGCCAACAATGTGGCGCAAATTTTTCAGGCGGAAAAGCGGCGCGTCATTGTTGCCATTGCGCTAGCAATCCTGTTACAGGGCGCAATCTGCGCCGGATATTTCTTCTACCTTCGCCGCGTGGTGATTCAGCCGTTTCAAAAGCTGAAGCATTTTGCACAGCGCGTTGCAGGCGGAAATCTGGACATTCCGCTGGAAATGGATCGGAAAAATTTATTCGGCGCTTTCACGGAGAGCTTTGACATGATGCGCGCCGAGTTGAAAAAAGCAAGGCTCGCCGAAGCGGAAGCGGACAGGAGCAAAAAAGAATTGGTGGCAAAGCTGTCACACGACATCAAAACGCCGGTCGCAAGCATCAAGGCCGCATCCGAGGTGGGCGCAGCCATGGCGGCGGAGGAAAAAGTTCGGGAGAATTATGAGCGCATCATTCAAAAGGCGGATCAAATCAACACACTGATCACCAATTTGTTCTCCGCCACGCTCGAGGAGCTTCACGAGCTTTCGGTAAGGCCGACCGATTTAAAAAGCGAGGAACTGCATACCTTGCTGAAAAACGCCGATTATCTGCACCGCGCCGTGATACCGCCTGTCCCCGACTGCCTGCTGTTTGCGGACAAGCTGCGCCTGCAACAGGTGTTTGATAACCTTTTTGCCAATTCCTATAAATATGCCGGTACAAAAATAACCGTAACAGTATCCATGGAGGACAACTATCTCGCCATTTGCATTGAGGATTCCGGCGGCGGGATCGATGAGGCCGAACTGCCGCTTCTGAAAGAAAAATTTAAGCGCGGCAGCAACACGGCAAATATCGACGGCGCGGGGCTGGGGCTGTATATTTGCGATGCCTGCATGGAAAAGATGGGCGGGCGGCTGGACATTGAAAACGGCGCCACCGGACTGATGGCGACCGTTTGGATTGCGCTGAGCCGTTCGATTTAAGGGATATTTAAGGATTGGATAAAGACCGTTAAGGTTTTCTCTGGTAGAATAGGACGTGTAAAAAGGAGGGCTTTCCGTATGAAAGAAATTTTATTGAGCACCGAAAAGTTAAGTAAATCCTTTTCAAACGGCGGCACGATGCAGCACGTCCTGAAAAATATCGATTTGCAGCTGCGCAAGGGCGATTTTACCGTGATCATGGGCGCCAGCGGCGCGGGAAAATCTACCCTTCTATATGCCCTGTCGGGCATGGATACGCCGACACTCGGCACAATCACATTTGGCACGCATGAGATTTCTGCGCTGTCACAGGACGAACTTGCCGTGTTCCGGCGCGAGCATTGCGGCTTTGTGTTCCAGCAAATCTATCTGATCAACACAATGAGCGTGATGGACAACGTGCTTGCCGCAGGGATTCTTGTAAGCAAGGACAAAAAAGCGCTTGTAGCAAAGGCGAAGGAACTATTTGCAGCCGTTGACATTTCCGAGGCCACGCAGAAAAAATTCCCCACACAAATTTCCGGCGGCGAGGCACAGCGCGTGGGAATCGTCCGCGCGTTGATCAACTCGCCCGAAATCCTGTTCGCCGATGAACCGACCGGCGCACTCAACAGCAAAACAGGCCTTGACGTGCTGGACACGCTCACCAAATTCAACGAGCAGGGGCAAAGTGTGGTCATGGTGACGCACGATATGCGCTCGGCGCGGCGCGGAAACCGTATTTTGTACTTAAAAGACGGCGTGATTTTGGGCGAATGCGACTTGGGAACGTACGTCCACGGCGACAGCCAGCGGCATGAAAAGCTCTCCGCATTTCTGCGCGATATGGGGTGGTAATATGAGAAAGTGCTTTCTGATTGCCCGCTCCAACCTGCGCAAGTCCAAGGGGCAAACCGCCGCGATTCTGGTTCTCGTTCTGCTTGCGGCGCTCATGCTCAACCTTTGGTTGATGCTCTCCACCGACTACAAGGCCAATTTTGAACGGTATCACGATCAGCTCAACGCCGAACACGTCACTTTATCTGTAGACGGCGATTCGGAGGAATTGCAAAATTCTCTGGCGCAAATGTTACAGCGCGACAGCCGCACCGCAGACTACCGCCTTGACAGCTGTATGCACATGACCGGCGCACTGCCCTACAACGGCGGCGAGATGAGCAGTTGGTTCGTCTTTCTGGAAAAGCAGGCGGCGCTTACGCGCTCCATCGGCCAAATTGAGATCGTGGAGGAGGGTGCGTGTTCCAGCGGCGTTTACTTGCCCATGCTCTATAAAACAGACGACATCGCCATTGGCGAACCGTTTGAAATTTCCATCGGCAATCACAAGGAAACCTACACCGTTTGCGGCTTTTTCAACAGCGTGATGATGGGATCGCATAACTGTGTCTTGACACAAATTGTCCTTACAGCGGACAAATACGCCGCGCTCCAAGCAGCCGGCTACGCACCGCAGGCAACGCTGTGCTCCGTCCGGCTGAACGACCCGTCGGATGCGCTGAGCTACGAAGCCGATATGAAAAGCGCTGTTTCCGAACAATATCCGAATATCACCATGGTAAGCAACTGCTATCAAATCGTGTCGCAGTCGCGTTACATTTCGCAGATGATTTGTTCGGGAATCGTCAGCGCCATGGCGTTCTTCGTGCTGCTGATTGCGCTGGTAGTGATCGGCTCCAATATCATCAATTATATTCAGGTCAATCTAAAAAACCTCGGTGCACTGAAGGCTGTAGGCTATACCGCAAGGCAGTTGATCGGCGCGTTACTGGTTCAGTTTTTAGGGCTGGCGCTCCTCGCGGCCATCGTTGGGGTCGGGCTGTCGTATCTTGTATTCCCCACCGTCAACGGCATCATGATTGCGCAAACCGGCATTCCGTATGCAATGCGCTTTTTGCCGCTGCCGCTTGGAATCACTCTTGCAGTATTAGGCGGCACAGTCGCGCTGGCGGTTGTGCTTGCATCGCGCAGGATTCGGAAAATAGAGCCAATCGTCGCGCTCCGCTCCGGCATCCAAACGCATAACTTCAAGCGCAATCACGTGCCGCTTGAAACGGCAAAAGCGCCCTTACAGCTTGCGCTTGCCTTGAAAACCACGCTTTCGGGCATCAAACACAACGTGACCGTGTGCATTACCATGCTTGTACTTTCGCTCGTGGTTGTATTTTCCGGACTGATGACGGAAAATGTCATCGCGGACATGGAACCGTTTTTGAATCTCATCGTGGGTGAAACCGCCGATAGCTGCATCAGCGTGCAGGCGGATGCGGAGGACGCATTTTTGCGTGCGGCCAATGCGGACAGCCGTGTTGAAAAAATTTACCTCTACTCCTCCCTGAACGTATCGCACGCCGGCGGCGCGGAGCTGATGGCAACGCTCTGCGACGATTTTGCAAAGGTCAACAACCAAGACACGGTGTTTGAAGGAAGATTCCCAAAATATGACAACGAAATCGCAATCGCGGCAAAATATGCCGAGGAAAATGGGCTTGCAATCGGCGATGAAATCGAAATCACGGCAAACGGCAAGCAGGAACCCTACCTGATTTGCGGCTTTACGCAGATTTCAAACAATCTCGGCCGCGACTGTCTGTTCACACGGGCGGGCTACGAACGACTGGGAACGCTCACAAGCACGTCATATTACATCAATCTGACAAGCGGAACCGATATTGACGCATTCAATCTTGCCATGAAAGAGCAGTTCAAGGACAGCGTGAATACAACCATCAATATCGACACCACCATATCCGGCTCGGCCAGCGTGTATGTTTCGCTCATGACAATCATCGTGATTGCGATTCTGGCGCTTTCGGCGATTATTATCGTCTTTGCGCTGTATTTGCTCGTGCGTGCCATGTTAAACAACAAACTGCGCGATTACGGCATCATGAAAGCACTCGGCTTTACCACCCGCCAGTTGATTTTGCAGACGGCGGCGTCATTTATGCCGGCAACCATCCTTTCCGCCGCAGTGGGTTTGACCGTGTGCGCCTGCATTATCAATCCGTTGACCGCATTGTTCTTACGGGGAATCGGCATTGTCAAATGCACCTTCACCGTTCCGGTCGGGTTTATCATCATCGCAGGCATCTGCCTTGTGCTGTTCGCCTTCGCGACGGTCTGCCTGCTATCGCTGAAAATCCGAAAAATCGCGCCAAGAGCATTGCTTGCAGAAGAATAAAATAAGTAGCCGCGTCCATCTTCCGGACGCGGCTCTTTATATTGCATTGTTATAGGCTATATAAGGACACCTCATAGTCCTTTACATAGTATCGGATGTTCTTCCGGCCTTTTTGAATGACGGCGTGTCCCTCTTTTTCGAGCAGCTCCTTTTGTGCTTCCACGCCGCCGGGGTATTTTGCGTTTAACTCTCCGTTGGCTTTCAGCGTTCGCCAGTAGGGCGTTTGATCCTCGTTTCTTTGGTAACTCGCCCATGCAACGATCGAAACGAAAATTCCCGCCGTAATGGGTTCTGTAAAATCCGCGCCGTTTTGTTTGGCGAAATACTCGCGGATTGCGCCGACCGTAAGCAGCTTTCCGAACGGTACACGCCGCATCACCTTGTCATAGTCCAACGGCGGGGCAAAATACATCCGATTCCCGCCATATTTTTCGATACTTTTTTCATCCGTAATCGTCTGAATTTTCGGCATATCCTTGCTGTCTTTCAGCATTGCATTAAAATCTTTTTTGTCCTCATTTGCCATCCTCCGCACCTCCCACACAGAGTATAGCACGGGAACGGAGGATCTGCAATGAGGCGGTTCCATAAAAATCGACGCCGCCCCGGATTTGATACCGGGGCGGCGTCAAGGTGGAGATTATTTTGCGATTTTTTGTGTGAACATCATCAAAATCTGCGCAACTTGAGCGCGGGTAGCGTTGCCCTTGGGGTCAAGATACACAGTGCCGCTTGCAGCATCCTTGCTGCCGGAAATCAAACCGGCTCCGACGGCCCATGCCAGATTATCTTTTGCGTAGTTAGAAATCTTGCTTGCATCCGGGAATTTGGAGAGGTCAGCGCTGGCGCTGAGATCATAATCCTTTGCGCTTGCGTAGCGGTACAGGAAGGCTGCAACCTGTTCGCGTGTCACGTTGCCGTTCGGGTTGAAATGCACGGCATCGGTACCGGCAACAATTTTATTTGCTGCCGCCCAAATGACCGCCTTTTCATAATAGCTGCCGGCCTTTACATCCACAAAGGGATTGGCCGCAGCGCTTTCCGGGCGCCCATCCAGCCGCCACAAGACCGCCACAAACATCGCACGGGTTGTCTTGCCGTTGGGATTAAAGTGCGTATCATCCGCGCCGGAGAAAATGCCGTTTGCAAGGGCAAAGTCAATCGCCTTGTGATACCACGCCTTCGAATTGACATCTACAAACTTCGCCGACGGGCAATCCAATTTTGCCGTTTCGCGCGTTTCTGTCTCACCGCAACGGCTGCAAGTACGTGCTTCCTCGCCTGCTTCGTCTTCAGTGGCTTCCTTGGTGGCGATCCATTCGCCAAAATCATGTCCCAAGGCGTCTACGTAGCTGTCAACATAGCTGTCGCCGCAAGAACAGGTGTGGGTGGTGTAGCCCTGTTTCGTGCAGGTGGGAGCAGTGACAGTATCTATATAACTATGGGTATGCGGGGCAGCCGGAAGGACTTCTGTTTTTGTTGCCCCACAAATATTGCAAGTGTATAAAACGATTCCATCGCTTTCACCGGGTTCCCAAATTACTTCTCCGTCATCAAATTGATGCGTACACTGACCGGGATTGGGGTCACTCTCAACTTCGCAAATTGCTCTGCCGCTCATATAGGTTTCATCGCGGAATACCTTTTCTGCGCCATTATTCCAATAAGGAAGCAAGAAATATTCATAGCTGACATTTGGGCTTACATCCGAGTCGAGATAATAGCTTTCTTGCCCAGCAACGGTTGCAATCTCTTGATATATGATTCCATATGAGGATAGTCTGTAAATCACATATCCGGCGGCGCCGTCTATGGGTGTCCACGACAGTTCTATACTTTCTGAACCGACCGCACGATTTTGAGGCTGCATCCGGTTGTCTTTAATTGTAATTGTGCGATGGAAAGAGTTGTTCTGGTACTGCAGACTGATGTCATTTTGTCCCTCGGAATAAAGGGTCTTGCCATTCTGGAATGTCATCTCAGAAATCACTTTATAGGTGTACTTCACGTCTACTTTCGCACTGGCGTCATGAAATGTTGTTCTATGTCCGTCGTGCAACAAATTTCGGATGATTGTTGAAACCTCGGTAAATTCGCCGCCGTCACTTGAACGTAAAATATGATATCGAATATTGTCATAGTATGTATTCGATGGGTCATAAATGGAAAGGCATGGGCTACCACCCTCTATGGCAATTGACATAGTAACTGCTCCGCATGGCGAATACATTGCCAATTGTGGGGAGGACTTTGTATATACATTATTGCCGTCAATTTCCGCAAAGGCTCTGGCCGAATATTTTTTGGGGAATGTATCGAAGTTTGCGGTGCTGTTTATGTTTGTTGTGGCGGGTACATTTGTGAATGGAGCGGTAAAAGTTGAAGTTTTTCCCCCGGCCAATTCGGATAGTTCGACGCCGGTTAATTCGTAAAAGCCCCATAAGAAATGTGTTTTATTCGTGTTTGCATCCGTATAACTCGATGGAACAGTCCAAGTAACCTGAACACTCCCTGCTTTATCAAGCTGCGCGGACAAAACTTCCGGTGTGTAAACATCCTGCGACAAATCCTTTTCCACATAGACCGGATATATTTCCGGATAGTCAGATCTTAAGTAGCCCTCGTTGTACTTCCACGATTGAAGCAGAGAATCAGACATCATGCAAAGGTTCTCGGAGATAGATGCAGAACTTTCAACAAAGCTATCATAGGAGCTTTTATAGTCTTCTCCGCAAATCCAGTTGACCACGCTGTCGATTAGATTGTTGGCACGATTTACCAAGCCCTCCGCAGAGGCCTTTTTTACAAAATCAGCACCTGTCTTTAAGTCTATCTCCATTACGTCAAAGTACGCCGATACTGCGTAAACATAGGCACCCGCATCTGTTTCACTGCCGGTAGTTTTAAAACGGTTTTCCAGTGCAAAAATTGCCTGTTTGTTTGCCTTAATAAAATTGGTTGTTGCTTCGGCAGTATAATATGCATCGATTATATCGCTTGTGTTAAACATCAAATTGCAAAAAGTGGTTGACGCATTGTAGGCTTGTCTTAATATTTCGTAGCATGGAAACGCCTTGGAAATTGTATCGAAACATTCGTCCATAAACGTGACCGTTGTGTCCCAAGCAAAATTGAGCGTGCAAACGGCAGAAACAACTGCGGCATTATCATAGGCTGCAATTACGTTGGACAGTGCTTCTTTCAAATAAACGTTGTTCGTTTGCTGTTTCATCTCGCCCAGCAGCGCAAGCATTTCATGGTTCATATCATAGGCGAGCATATATAAGGTTAAGCGCTGATAAAAATCGCTGATGTCTGACGCAGCTTTTGCAATTGTGGATACACTCTCAATAAATTCGTTGTTTTTCCAAGTATCTATGGTATCGCTCAAATCATTTAATGATGCATAGAACGAGGTAAAGACGGTAGAGTTCGGATCAAATTTATAGGTTTTCAGATATTCCAGTAATTGATCGTTGGGAACGTCAACAAGTTCAATAAGATTATCAATAATTTTTTTGTACTTTGTGACCTGTTTACCAACATTTCCGCTAATATCAACCGCATCCAAAAAAACATTTGAGAACGCTTCGCCCTCTGCTTTTGCCCGTCGCTCGATCAAGTCCAAAACTAACATTTCATATATCTCGTGCTTTTCTGACAGAAATAGTTCATCCACGCCGTTGACAGGATCAAAAGTCAATCGCATACCGTTCCACTTCGCGAGCGCGTTTGCAAAAGACCTGTTATTTTTAAGCGAGGTATAAATCGTTTCTGAAAAAGAATCGTAGCCCATCAAATCCTGAATCATTTTGGATTCCGGGGTGTAGGCTGTGTCATTTCTTTGATTTGCCCAGATATTTGCAATGTATGTCTTTTCACAGAACGCATCAGATCGGCTCCCCGCAGAACCGTCGAGAAACAAGTTATATAGTGCATAAGACGTTCCGCCGGCCGCTTTTTTATTGTCCTTGACCATAACCTTTAATTCATCAACGCCGGTCACATCAATTGCAAAGTCAAACTCATTGCTTTGTGGCGTCATTGAAAAGGAATACAAAATTTTATCCCCATCGTAGAAATACGCTGTGACATCATAATCTTTTGTGTTGTAGCTTTTAATGATCGCGCTGCTACCTGTGAGCATATGGTAATTTCCGCCCAGCTTAAATGTTCGGTATGCCCAGCTGATGTTATCGCCAAAGTTCCACCGTGCAATCCAAACCTCAAAACCGTTTTCGTAGACAGTACCATCCAGACCGATATTGCCATTTCTACTTGTTGCACCTCTATGACCCGTCGGCGCAAAACCGTTAAATTCCGCCTTATCGAGCCTATATACGCGCGCATCTCCCTCGTTCCCGGTATAGTGACCCTCGTCGACGCACTCAAGGTCGGCAAGGCAAATGCCGCTGCTTTTAGAAATTGAGTCTGCGTGCGCAACCAGAGTTACTTGTGGCAGTAACGTTATCATCATACATACCGCCAATATCGCTGCTAAAATTTTTCGTTTCATTCTGAGTCCTCCTCAATATAATCTTCACTATAATAATAGCACTTTTTCTCAAATTGCGCATTAACATTTACTAATAAAACGAGGAAATTTGAAACAATTTTCAAATATTTTTCAAAATTTTTTAAGTAAAACTGCACCCATCGAATATGGAAGCGCCTTCCATTGCTTAAAAACTACAAAAGCCGCCCACATATCGTCGGTTTCGGCGATGTGTGAGCGGCTTTGTTGTGCTTATTGAAATTTAACTCTGTCCGGGGTTTAGTCCACTTGGCGGATGACGCCCATGGGGGTTTGTTGGTCGTCTTGGCCGAGGGGGTTGTCCTTGAGGACGCGGGCGTAGAATTTTTTGTTCATGGTTTTTTTGTCGGAAACGCCGAGGATTTGGCCCTCTAAGTCGTTGATGTCCACAATGCACACGCGGTAGCCGATGTGTTCGGCGATTTGGGCGGCGACTTTATCGGGCTTTTCGGGGCCGAGAACGACATATTCGTTGTAAGGCGGAATTGTATTGTGGCAAGGGCCGTCGATGGAGCGTGCACGGTAGCCTGCAACGGTATAGAACCAGCCTTTTTTGTGGAAAATTTTCTTGCCGATCACGGAAATCGCAGCCGCGAACAAAATGCGCAAAGTGCCGCACTCTTGCAGGGCGCATTCCATCGTTTCCGGCATCCCCAGACCGATGCCATGCGGGGTTTTCATGACGTGACTGCTCAAACGAACGGCCAGCTTGCGGGGGTGGATTTTGGACAGATGAATGGCGCGGCGCTGGGTGCAAGCAACGCACTTTTCAGAAATGAACAGAATATCGTCCGGCTGCTCCAAAACCGGCTTGCCATATTGCTCCGCAACATCAATAATATTATCCTTATCGGTGATCAGATGTGTTTTGATGGGCAGGCGCTGGAATTTCTTTCCATCCACCTCAATGACTTCATTTTTGCCGGGATTCGGCGCTAATTTTTCGTCCATAACAAAGCGACCTTCTTTCTTTTGTGATCAAAATCCTGCGCGGCGGCGTTCCCCCTCTTGGGATGCCACGGTGCCGACACAGGCGCCAATGGCACGCGGGTGCGCGCTACTTTCGCTCACATGCCCGATACGGCACGCTGTCGTGTGCAGTATCCCTGATGTTGGCG
>CAMDZY010000015.1 GCA_945910975.1 uncultured Clostridia bacterium
TACATTATAGGACGCAAACGTGCGAGTCAAGTGCCGTAGGCGCTTGGCGAGTGCGATGCAGCGTCCGGCAATGTTCTTCCGCGAGGAAGAACTCTGTCGAAAAACGAAGTTTTTCGACAGGCTAACACCGCCCTGGGATTTTCCCGGGGCGGTGTTTTGTGCAATATTCAAATTCATTGCAAACACAAAACCATGGCGGTAGAACTTGCAGCCATGGCTTTGTGCTCAAGTGGAGCTGCAATGCAGCTCCTTGCATAAAAGAGAGAGGGAGAAAAAGAAAGAAGAAAGGAGAGAGAAACGAAAAAACGTACAGGGATTCACACACTTGGCAAACTGCCTGCATAAAGATTTGCATCTGCAATATCTTTATGAACTTATCTTATCGGACAAGTGTGGCGAAACTGTGAACAGTTCGAAAAGAAAAACTGAACATTTCCAGTCCCGCGCAATTCCGGTGTGCAGAACGCGGAAAGCCCACCAGACTGCGGGGATTTTGTGTGGAAGAATCTTCTGCAAGCGGGCAGGGGAATCGCGCGAAGAAGAGCGATTTTGAGGGCTACTTGCCCGATGTGGAGTGGTTCGGCGAAGTGTGCCCGCTTCCGGGTGCAAAAAATATGCCGCGACAAAATGTCGCGGCATATGAAACGGGAATTAGCCGTTTTCCTTCATCTTTGCAAAGCAATCGCTGCAATAGACGGGGCGGTCGGACTTGGGTTCAAAGGGAACTCTTGCTTCCTTGCCGCAAGCAGCGCAGACTGCAGTGAAATATTCGCGGGGGCCATGGGCGGCGTTTTTACGGGCGTCGCGGCAGGCCTTGCAGCGCTGAGGCTCGTTCTGGAAACCACGTTCGGCATAGAATTCCTGCTCACCGGCGGTGAAAACGAATTCCTTGCCACAGCTCTTGCAAACTAAAGTCTTGTCTTCGTACATTGGATGTTACCTCTCTTGAATGTTTTTTTGCCCTGACGAAGAATCCATCAAAAAGTGTGCTGGTACAACAACAGGGTGAATATATGCGAACGGGTTTGCCGTTTACATCAATGAAATATAAGTGACATTACACAAATGCACAAATACATTTTAACCTTAAATATCCGATTTGTCAATACTTTATAAAAAATTTTTTGAGAAATTCTCAAAATTCAGCAAAATCAATTAGATTGACGGGTCAAAATTGGCAAAGGTGCGCAATCGGCGGCCTATCAACAAAACTGCTGTTGTCCCTCACGGGCGATGTGCAGATGGTCATAGGCCAGCTGTGTGACGCAGCGGCCGCGTGGCGTGCGGGTCAGGAAGCCGATTTGCATCAAATATGGCTCGTACACATCTTCCAGCGTTACGGCCTCTTCGCCGATGGTGGCGGCCAATGTTTCCAGCCCCACGGGGCCACCGCCATAGTTGTGGATGATGGCGGCGAGCATCCGACGGTCGGTGGCGTCCAGGCCGAGCTTGTCGACCTCCAGCCGTTGCAGCGCATGGTCGGCGGCGTCCTTAGTGATGACGCCGTTGTGATAGACCTGCGCAAAATCGCGCACACGGCGCAGCAGACGGTTGGCAATTCTGGGCGTGCCACGGCTGCGGGAAGCAATTTCCGTTGCGCCGCCCGGCTCAATGTCGATGCCGAGCAGCGTTGCAGAACGCGTTACAATGCGTGCAAGTTCTTCATTTGTGTATAGCTCCAGCCGCAGTGATACGCCGAAGCGGTCACGCAGGGGGCTGGACAGCTGCCCGGCGCGCGTGGTTGCGCCGATCATAGTGAAGCGGGGCAAATCCAGACGGATGGAGTTGGCAGACGGGCCTTTGCCGACAATGATGTCAATGGCGAAGTCCTCCATCGCCGGGTAGAGGATTTCCTCAACCGCACGGTTCAGACGGTGAATTTCGTCGATAAACAGGATATCACCGGCGTTGAGATTGGTCAAAAGTGCGGCCAAATCGCCGGCCTTTTCAATTGCGGGGCCGGAGGTGATGCGAATATTGACGCCCATCTCGTTGGCAATGACGCCGGCCAGCGTGGTTTTGCCCAGACCTGGGGGGCCATAGAGCAGCACGTGATCCAGCGGCTCGTTGCGGCGCTTTGCCGCCTCGATATAAACGGCTAGATTTCCCTTTGCCTTTTCCTGACCGGTATAATCCTGTAGTGTTTTCGGGCGGAGGGAAAATTCGCCATCATCCAGAGGGGTCAGAGAAGTGGTGATGATGGGGGCATCTTCATTTTGCGTAAAATCAATACTCATGTTGTCCCTCCTTTAGCCGCTCACCATGGCGCGCAACGCCTGACGGACGATTTCCTCTGTGGACATGTTTTCCACTTGCAGTTTCTTGAGCACTCTGGTGATATCGTGTTGCGCATAACCCAACTCGGCCAGTGCGGCGGTGGCCAACGCCACATGGCTGCCGGTGGAGGGTACAGAAGTCGGCGTGGAGAGATCCACACTTTGCACATCGTGTCCCAGCGTGTCCTTCAGCTCCAGAATGATGCGCTGCGCAGATTTCTTGCCCACACCCTGCGCCATGGTCAAAGAGCGCTCATCGCCCGTCATAATGGCAAGGGTAAATTGCTCCGGCGTCAACGCGGACAAAATGGCAACGGCGGCTTTCGTGCCGACGCCGTTGACGCCGAGCAGCAGCTCGAACAGGCGCAGTTCCTCGCGAGTGGAAAAGCCATAGATGTCAAAGGCATCCTCGCGGATATTGCAGTAGGTATACAGCTTCGCTTTCTCGCCCACACGTAACTGTGACTGGGTATAGTTGGTCACGTGGCAACCGTAGCCAACGCCGCCGCAGTCAATCACGGCGAGGTTGGTATCTAAAATTGTTATTTTACCGTTCAAATAATAAAACATATCAAGGATTCTCCAGTTTTGACAGTAGAGAGGTGTTGGATCGGGCATGGCACAGGGCAATGGCGATGGCATCGGCGGCATCGTCCGGACGGGCGACCTGCTTCATGTTCAAAATGCGGCGCGTCATGTCCATGACCTGCCGCTTTTCTGCTTTGCCGTAGCCCACAACGGCCTGCTTGACCTGCATGGGCGTATACTCGAACAGCGGAACCTCCGCCTTGGAGATGGCAAGTAAAATTACACCTCGGCCGTGGGAAACGCCAATGCCGGTGGTGATGTTGTGTCCCCAGAACAGCTCTTCCACCGCGACGGCTTCGGGCTTGGTGACTTCCAGAAGGCGCGCCATGTCGTCATACAAAATGCGCAGCCGGTCGGGGAAGGGAAGCTCCTTTGGCGTGGTGATGGTACCGTATTGCAGCAGCGCCTGCTGCCCCCGGTCGGAGGTAATCAGGCCAAAGCCGGTGGTAGCATAGCCGGGATCGATTCCTAAAATGCGCATCGTCAGCCCAGCAGACCGAACAGCGAACCTGCCGTTCCGATTTCCAGCAGCCACAAAATCAGGCCGACTACCACAATCACCAGTAAAACCCACGCCAGCACCAGCTGGTACTTCGGGCGGGGTGTATAAGTCTGCTTATCTTGCAGCGGTTCCGGCTGCACATTGCGTTCTTCTTGTTCCATATTCTGTCACCTCATGTGTTATTTGTGATATTTTGTTCCCGCCTGAATGGATTCGGCGCGGTAAAGCTGCTCCAGCACCATTACGCGGGCCAGGTGGTGAGGAAAGGTCATGCGGCTCATGGAAAGCCGCAAATCCGCCATCTGCTTCAGCTCCGGCGCCATGCCGAACGAGGAGCCGATGACAAAACAGGCGGCGGATTTGCCGCCGAGTTTGACTTGCTTTAAGGTGTTGGCCAACTGCTCGGACGACTGCATCGCACCTTCCGGCGTCAGCACACACAGCCATGCGCCCTTGGGCAGCTTTGGACGCAGCATTTCAAACTCCTTGGCAAGCGCGGCCTGAATTTCCGTTTGGCTGGGATTGTCCGACAGTCGGTACTCCGGCAGCTCGATCAGTTGAAATTTGCAAAAGGCCTGCAGCCGCTTGGCGTATTCGTCGACGGCGGCCTGATAAAATTTCTCTTTTAGCTTGCCAACGACAAGTAATGTGATAGAAAACATTTATTCAAACCCCAATTGTCGGTATAGATGTCCCATGATGTAAAACATGGTTTCAAACAAAACAAATTCGCGGGCGTTTTTGTCCCAGAGGCATTGCAGCTTGGCGGGAAATTCGTCGTCGGCCTGCCAGTATTGCAGCAAAACAGACAGCTTGCCGAATACGGGAATTTGAAAGCTAAAATCCGCCTTGGAGGGCAGTGCCGTGCCGACGCTTTGGCAAGCGGCAAGAAATTGTGCGGCGCTCACGCCGGTTTCGCCGGTTCCTGCCGCAGGGCCGATGCCGGAGCCGGAGCGCAGTGTGTGCGGAAGCGCATAGACACTGCACCATTCTCCCGCCAGAGGCGCGGACTGTGTGTGGTTTAAAAGGTCGTAAATCGACAGCGTTTCCTCAAATCCGGCCGGCGTTCCGTCGGAACGGAGAACCTGCGCGTCTTTGCGGCGCAGCTGATAGGTTTTGCCGCAAAATTCCAGCCAAAGTCCGGACGAATCTGTGCGCAAATTGTGGCGATGGGCAACGGCGTCCGGATCCTGTCGGGAAAACAAGATACGTGCCTGTTCGGTTTGCAGAGCATAGTTATTTTGCATGGTGCATCTTCCTCATGGCCGCAACGACCTCGCCGAAGCGGGCGTTGACGGCGCTGTAATTGTCCGGATCGTGCGGAAACAGGCAGGCCGAGCAGTCCTTGATGCCGGCTTCGGTGTAAGTGAACGCGCCGCCGCAGCCCTCGCCCAGACAATAAAGCGGGCAGTAACAGAACAGGCAGTTAAACCGTTCGGGATCTGCACCGGGGTGGCAGGGAAAAAATTCGCAGGCGGTATTTTGGAAATAGGCGTAATGTTTAGGCTTCATGGTTTGCTCCTGACGGCAGAATTTTGCCGATGCGCTCGCCGATAATCACCTTTGACTCGATGCCCATGGCGGAGTATTTTAAAATGTCCTCGTCGATCTGCACCGTGCCCTTGGGGATCAACAGTGCAACGGTGGAGCCGCCGTACTCAAAATAGCCCTTTTCATCCAATTTGGAGAAGTACGCGCCGCCGTGCATATAGTGGTTGCGGATCTTGCCAACCAGAAGCGCGCCCACCTCGATTTGCACGATCTCACCCAAATGCTCGGTGTACAGTACCGTCCACTGGCGGGAGTTGCGCGCGTAGACCCGACTGTCTGCGGAAACCGGGTTGACGGTGTGCAAAACGCCCTTGATTTTTACGGTACTGCTCTGCGTGCCGCTATCCGGATAAACGTAACGGTGATAATCATCCGGCGTCAAGCGGAAAATCAGGCACAACCCGCCGGTGAAGCGTCGGGCATAGGCTTCGTTTTCCAGCAGTTCGCCGACGGTGTAGACGGAATTTTTGATGGAAAAGCGGCTGGTTTCATCGATTTGATAAACGGTCAGCTTGGAATCGGCAATGGCGGGCAGCTCATCTGCTGCGGTCTGGTCGAGATATTGAATCCGCTGACGCGTGAAAAATTCGTTGAAATTGCGATATTTGACGGGGAAACAGTCACTTGTTGAAATATTGAATTTCTTGACAAACTTTTTCACTTTTCCCTTGGAAAGCGGGCTTTTTTCATAGATGGAGTAAAGATTGGAAACCGGCTTGCGGTAGACAAAGCTCTTGAGCAAAATGCGGCCGGTGCGGGTGTTGTAAAGAAATTTAATGGAGCCAACAGCGCATTCCTTTTCGTCCACCACGCGCTGCTGACTGCGGTCATATACCCGGATCATGCGCGCATCTCCTCATTCATTTTTGCCTTGATTGCGGTAATCAGCAGATCGCCCGCTACCACGCGATCCTCGGCGGCAAAGCCGGAGGCAAAATTGTCGGAATACAGCAGCTGGGCACTGGGCGGAAATTCGTCGTCGCCCTCCCAGACGATGATCTGCATAGCGTAATTGTCCAAAACCGGCAGCTCAAAGGCACAGTCGCCGTGTGGCAAGCGCTTTGCGCCCATGGCCTGACACGCAGCGGCAAATTGCTTTGTGCGCGTGCCGAAGGTGAACGCGGCACGCGTCAGGCAACGGCCGGTGTACGGCTGAATATACATCTCGCCCCAAGGCATTTCACGGAACGTTTTCCACGTGCCGCCGGATGCAACGGCCTTGCCCTCGAGCAGGTAGCGCAGCAAAAAGGTCTGCGCAGGCAGAGAGGTCAGCGCCAAACAGCCTTCCTCACCGCGAATTTGGTAATCCGGCCAGTGAATTTGGCAATCCTTGCCCAAAAGCTGCAGAGAAAACCAGCCGCTTTCGGCGTCGAACGGCACCTGGCAACGCTCGACTGCCGCAGCGGGATCGAGTGCGGCAAATGCTTGCACATAGTGCGCAAACGGCACTTCTTCCTTATTATTCTGCACCATAATTATACCTCCTGCACCGCAGACGGGAAAAGCGCAGCGTCCGTGTGGGGCAGGAAACAGGCGGCGACAAACTCGTCCATATAGCGCGGATTGGTGGATAGCTCCAGATAGGTCATATTAGCGGCAATTTCATGCACCTTTTCGGCGGCGGCATCACTGCGCGCCATTGCATAGGCGCCGGCCAGAGAGGAGTTGCCGATGTAGGCAAATTTTTCACGCTCTACATCCGGGAACATTCCGATGCGAATGGCATTTTCCATGTTGATACCGGAGCCGATACCGCCGGCCACATAAATATGCTCCAGTACGGAAACGTCCATGTCCAGCGAGGAAAGCATAATGCTGATGGCGGAGAAGATGGCGCCCTTGGCGCGGATAAAGGAATCCACATCCACCTCGGTAATGGAGATCTCCCGCCCGGTTTCGCTTTCCTCGGCAAAGGCGATGACGTAGCGCCCCATGCCGTGATGGTCGCGAACAACACGCTTGCCCTCGCGGACGAATTTGCCCTTGGAGGAGATGATGCCACAGCGGTAAAGCTCGGCAATGATGTCGATGATGCCGGAGCCGCAGATGCCGACCGGCTTTTGTCCCGGCTCACCTACAACGGTGATGGTCGGCTCCATCGTGACGCAGTCCAGCTTGACGGCTTCAATGGCGCCGTCCGTGGCGCGCATACCGCAGGAAATATCGCCGCCCTCAAAGGCGGGACCGGCCGAGCAGGCACATGACATCATGAAATCGCGGTTGCCGAACACGATCTCGCCGTTGGTGCCAAGGTCAATGAACAAAGAAAATTCATCCTTGTCCCAAATCAGGCTGGTGAACGCACCTGCGGTGATATCGCCGCCGACGTAAGAGCCAATGTTGGGCGCAATCAAAAGCTGCGCTTCCGGGTGTACCGGCAGATGCAGTCCGCCGCAGCGCAGATTTTCCACGCGGAAGAAGCTGGGAATATATGGTTCCATGCGCACCGGGTTGGCGTCCACGCCCAAAAACAGGTGGTTCATGGTGGTGTTGGAGGCAATGCAGACGCGCACAATGTCGGACGCGACCGCTTTGGCATCGGCACACATGGCGGCAATCAGAGGGGATAGGGTCTGCTGAATGATGGCGTCCTGCAAACGCTTGACGCCGCCGGGCTTGCCTTGCTCGATGATACGGTTGATGACATCGGCGCCGTAGCGAATCTGCCCGTTGCCGGCGGAAGCCTTGGAGAGCAGCTTGCCGGTGAACAAATCGACCAGCACAGCCGAAACCGTGGTGGTGCCGATATCGATGGCCAGCGCGCACACGGGGTGCGTATTGTCGGCGGGACGGACGTCATAGACCGTCAAAACGCCGTTTTTCTGCTCTGCAATGACGCGGACGGAGAAATCACTCTGCCGCAGCACCTTTGCCAGCTTTTTCAGCACAAAATATGGCAAAACGACACGTTCGCAGCCGCTTGCCGCCTGCAACGCCCATTCCAGACGCTCGTTGTCGGGCATGGTGTCGTCCAGGGACGGTTCGTCCATGGTGATGGACAAGTCCACAAAGGAATTGGCAAAAGCAACGCCTGCGGCCTGAATATCTGCCTGTAATTTTTCGAAAATTGCAATTTCTTCGCCGGAGGACAAATCGGCGGTTTTCATGCGGCTCTGGTAGGCTGAAGCGATGTCCGGAACCATGACGGTGACATTCGCAATGACCTTGCTTGCGCAGGCCAGCCGCCAGCCGTCAAGATAGTCCGCCTCGGAAATATGGCTGTTGGGCATGGAATCGAGCGTTCCCTCCACCAGCTTCACCCGGCACTTGCCGCATGAGCCGTTGCCGGAGCAGGGCGCATCGATGGCGACATTGGCCGCCCGCGCAACCTCCAGCAAGGTGGATTCCGGTGCGGCAGATACCTCCAGCCGCTTGTCCTCGTTTTCAAATACAAACGTTACCTGGTACATAACAAACCCCTTTTCGGCGATGATTTGATTACTTCTATTGTATCAGAAATTTGCGCCAATTGCAACAATTCTCATGAAGTCGGCAGAGATTTTTGAAACATCCCACCACTTCGACACAAAAAGGGACTGCACCAAAGCGTTTGTTTGAATGCAGTCCCTTGTGGAAAAATGATTTTGCGATTATGAAATTTTTTGCATTTTCCAAATCCGATTGGACAAAACGCACAGGAAAATGCACGATACGACGATGGAAATATAGCCTGTTGCGCTTGCTTCCAGGGGCGAAAGCGGTTTGACGAACGAGAGAAAATCAAGTGCGTTGATGTTCATATAGCTCAGGCAGGCCGGAAGAACAAGGACGGCGCAGTTGAGGAGAATTGCGGCGTTGGTCTGCTTGCACAGAGCCGAAAGCGTTAAAATCACACCGGCTGCCGCGCACAGAGCAAGCAGTCGCAACAAGAGGTAGACTGCGATGGCGACGCCAAGGGTGGTGTGATAGGGCAGCGCAGCAAAGGCGTCAAAGCTCTGTAGTGGCGCGGACAGTGTGAATGCGCCGTAGGTTTTATGCAGTAACGTCAATTCGCCGGCTTCAAAAATCAGCCAGACAACGACCGTCAGGAGCAGTGCAACGCCGATTTTTTTGCCCCAAAGGCGCGTTCTTCCGTGCGGTGATCCGCGCAAAAGCTGCTGCATTCGGTCTTGCCGTTCGGCTGCAAATGTACCGGAGAGCAGTAACGCCAACGCAAGCAACAAGACCACCGCATTCTGCCGCTGATAGCGGCCGTTATTTTGTCCCATAAGGGCAGCATATGGGGTCGGGTCAATCAGCCACAGGCCGTCTTTGGCATCCAGGCTTTGGGTGACCTTTTCACGCATCTGCTGCAAAAGGCCCAGCTGACGCAAAACCGTTTCGGAGGGCGCCCATGCGGAATACTCTTCTATTTTGCTGTCGATCAGCCGGAGCGTTTCCTCCGTGATTGGCCCCTGCATAGAAGCGGAAAGTCCGGCAAGTTCGGTGTCGTAAAGCTCCTGATCCGGCTGCGGTGCGTCCATGGATACAAACGAAAACAGTGCAACCAACAGCAGAACCAAGATACCCTTTTGCAGCCAGAATATCTTGTAAAGCTCCATGCCAAACAGGCGCAGACGCCCGACGGCCTTGGAAAACGGCACGCGCAAGCGGTCGAACCAAGAAAGCAGCGAATTTTGCCGGGAAACAGGCTTTTTCTTTGCCGCAAGCAGCAAATTTGCCGCGAACAGTGCCGCCAGCAGCGGCGGAATCAGGCCGATTGCCAGCAAAAATCCCTGTACCGGCCAGCCGAATAGGTTCAAATTGAGATAATGCAGCGCGATTTGCGGCACGTCTACCAGTGCAAACAAGTTGACGTATCGCAAAAATACAATGGTATAGCTGTCGGGAACGAAGCGGAACAGCGCATATTCCGAAGCCAACACGATGCACGCCGCACCAAGCGCCAATGGCAGATGATTGACTGCCTGCAAGATCGCCCAAACTGCCATCCCGACCAGCCACATTCCCAATACCTTCAGCAGGAAATAGCCCAGCAAAAATGCCCAAACCGGCATGACCCACGGGAAATCGGAAAATACGGCGATTGACTGCACATTACGGTTCAAACTGCCAATGCCGCCATATTGGATCATACCGAACAGCAGCTTGCCGCCCAGCAAAACCAGCGTGCCAAGCGTTACGCCAAGCAGCAAAATTCCGGCACGCTTTCGTGCAAGTCTGCTGCGCCCCTCTGCCGAGCCGTGGACAAGGCTCCAGAGGCCGCGTTTGCGTTCATCCAAAAATTGCAGTGTCAAAAACAGGGTGAAAATCAGCAACGTATAGCCGCCGAGCTGGTCGGTGACGAGCATGGTAACGGCGAAATCGTTGTCAAGCTGCAAGTCAACGGTGGCCGGGAAATCTGCGGCGGTTTTTTCGATGTTGCGGCTGGAGAAAGAATTGGGCTTGTTAAAAATCGACAACGCAGCCATCTGTTTGCTGTTGGCCTGCACCTGTTGTAGGTACGCGGGGTATTCTTGCAGGTGCGCAAGCTGGTCGAGCAGTGCTTGTAGGACATCGCGCCGGAGGTAGTTCTCGTGCAGAGCGTCCTCGCTGAGGTCGATCGCACCGCTTTCAATTTTTGATTCAAAATCTGCGCCGAAGGATTGGATACACGCCTCGCGGAGCATCGACTTTAATTCCCCGTTTTCCTCGCTTTGCCACAGTCGCAGAGTGCCAACGGCCTGCAGACGTTCGAGTTCGGCAGTTTCCTGCGCTTGGGCGTCTGCAAACGGCAGGTCGGAAATCGTCTGCAATTCTTTCCGGTAAGCAGGGTAGAACCCATCCATGTGTATATCCTGCGCCACAAGCAGCACCAAATTGAACGCCAGCAGCAACGCAAGCAGTCCCCACAGCTTCGGGGAGAGCAGGATCCGTTTTGTTTCTCTCATAGGGCATGCAGCCGCCGTAAGTAGGCGTCCTCCAAATCGGCCGCACCGCAGCCGGACACAAATTCGTCCCGATTTGCCGCAAAGTGGAGATTTCCGTGTTCCATAAGCAGAATCTCATCGGCAATTGTTTCTACATCGCTTGTGATGTGGGTGGTGATCAGCACGATTTTGTCCTTTGCCAAGTCCTCAATATATCCGCGCAGGCGCACCCGCTCCTCAGGGTCAAGGCCTGCGGTCGGTTCATCCAGCAGCAAAACCTCCGGCTGGCCAAGCATGGCCTGCGCCAACATGACCCGCTGCCGCATACCGCCGGAAAAGCCACCGACCTTTCGGTGCGCTGCGCCTTCCAGGTTCACAACGGCAAGCAATTCCCGGATCTGTGGCAAGGCGTCTTTCTTTTTCAGACCCTTGATCTCTGCCATGTAACAAAGAAAATTGTATGCGGTCATCTGTTCATACATTCCCTGACTTTGCGGCATGAAACCGAGAACTTTGCGGAACGCCTTGCCCAGTGTCAAAACGTCCGTGCCGTTATACAGAATTTCGCCGCTCTGCCGCTTGACGCAGTCGGTAATCAGGTTCATGAGTGTGGTTTTTCCGGCGCCGTTTGGCCCCAAAATCGCCGTAACACCGGGCGAGAAGGTGTAGGAAAAATCGTCCAGCGCCGTCTTTGTGCCGTATGCTTTGGAAAGATGGTTGATTGCAAGCTGCATTATGTATCACCCCCTGTGAAAAGTTCAATCGAATGGTTGCAAAGACAGCTTATGACTGCCAATGTCGGATTTGCTGATGTAGTGGCTCAGCGGTTCAAAATCTTTGCTGAAGTATAGTTTATCACTGGAAACGTAGCCGTAGAAGATACCGTCGGTTAGTTCAACTTGATCTAAATATTCATAGTTTCTGTTGAGAAAATAGAGCGTATGTTCCTTCTCGCCGCTGCGGCCGTGACCCATTAGGTAAATATAATCTTCGTCATAAGCTGCCCACCAGGCGTCCTCGATTGGCAAACCGCAATCCTTGATTTCACCGGTTGCCAAGTCGTACTCACGGAAACCAACATCGGGTTCCAGATAGTAAAAGGTCGTTTCGGTCGCGTAGGAGGCGCCGAGACTAAGCGAAACCAACTCACGCCAAGTGTCGTAAGATATATCGAATTCCATCATGCGCATATTTTGCTGGGAGGAAAGTTCATTGGCTGCACAGACATACAACTTATCTTCAAAAAAGTTTAGATAGCTGAAACGATTACCCTCGTGGAAGAAATCCGTGAAAAGATCGGTGCTCTCATAGGTATCTAAGTCCATGACGAAAAACCGATCCAGTTCCGGATCAATCGGCGCATAATCCCCCAAGCTGTAAATATATAACTTTCCGCGATGAAAGTTCAATTGAAGCGTACCGGATTGCACCGGAAGCGGCGCCACCGTTTCGTGGTTGCTGCCGTCCAAATTCATTTTGACAAGTTCAATCTGCCCCTCTTTTTGGAGGTACTGTGTAACAGCATAAAGCGCGCCGTTATGGTACCCAAATGCGCCAATACACCATGCATTGCAGTTTTCATCGCGATGCGTGCAATTCGGCTTGTTACACAGTGGGTAAAATGCCGCGCTTCCTCTTGGCGAAAAATATATGAAGAAACCGTTTGACAAATCTTGTTTCAGGTAATAACAACCGTCCTCTGTTTCTACAAAATTTCCCCGATTTGCCTGTACCCGATCTTCCGGAGTGAGATTCTGCGGGGGTTCGGGAGGTTGGGATGTAGTGTCGCAACTTGTGGTCAGCAGGAAAAGGAAGGTAATCAAGATTAGAATTGCTCTTTTCATTATCATGTGCCCCCATTGATTTGATATATACCGAATATACCGATGGCTCGGCACGAAGTGCCGAGCCATCGGCCGGAAAATCAAGTGTTGATATTAGGTTACATTAAAGGCAATTGTGGTGACACGTGTAGTAGAAACACAATAGTCTTGGGAAACGTATGTGATGTTATTATTAGCTGGAACGGGCTGCGTTTTTGACGTAGATGATGCTTGGCGTGGCGCAGCTAATGACATGCTGCCTGCTAAGCCTGTTGTAGTATTTTTATAGTTGATGGTTCCACGGGTGAGAATCTTTGTGCTTCCAACATAGGTCATGCGGGTTGTTGCGCTAGACTTTGTTGATGTTAATGAGGCGGTGTAGTAATAGCCGCCGTACATTCCCTCTTGTGCCTCCGATTTTGCAAATGCAGCGAGGGGGAACATAGAAATTGCCAATGCGGCGACCACAAGCAGCGCGGTGATACGTTTCATAGATGTTATCTCCTTTCATTGATTGAAGTATTGTTTTTTACAATTTGAATGACGAAACAAAAAATATACGATGCGAGAATTGATAGCCCATTGGTAACGCGTCCTTTCTGTCAACAAATTGCGCTATTGACATTTTAAGAATATAATACAAAACACAAAAAGTCAATAGAATTTTCAGCAAAATGTTGCACAACATTGCATGAATATTTTCGGTAAAAATGCACAATGAAAGTATATATGATTCAAAATTGATGATTTCATCAATTTCCATCCAGCGGTTTTAATGCCAGTTCGTGACTGCCAATGTCGGATTTGTTAATAGAATGCGTCAGCGCATCAAAGTCCTTCGAGAAGTACAGGCGGTCGCTTGCGGCATAGTTGTAGTAAATACCGTCCGTCAGTTCAATTTGATCCAGCAACACATAGTCGCGGGAGAGGAAGTATAAGGTATACTCATCCTTGCGACCATGCCCCATTAAGTAGATATAGTCCTCGTCATACGCCGCCCACCAAGCGTCTTCTACCGGCAAACCGCAATCCTTGATTTCACCGGTTGCCAAATCGTATTCGCGGAAGCCGACATCGGGTTCTAAATAATAAAATGTCATTTCTGTGGCATATACGATGCCAAGTTCAAGCGGAACCAGTTCACGGTAGGTGCCGGAAGCCACATCAAATTCCATCACGCCGATCGCACTGTCCGGATTCCTGTCTTTCTGCGCATATACATACAGTTTATCTTCAAAGAAATCAATAAATGAAAACCGTCCGCCGGCATCGAAGAAATCGGGAAAACACGCCGTTTGCGTCAAATCCTGCAAGTTGAGGACAAACAAATGGTCTTTTTGCTCGTCGATTGGTAAAAGTGCATTTGCGGAAGTATAAATATATAATTTCCCATGGTGAAATTGCGCCTGGAAAGCAGCGCTGTCTTGACCCAACTGCAATGGCGTAACCACCGTGTGGTCGCTTCCGTCCGGATTCATTTTGATGAGTTCAACCTGTCCGTTGTTATTGTTCATGGAAACAGCATAAAGCGAACCGTCATAATATCCGAATGCGCTGCCGCACCACGCGTTGCAATTTTCGTCGGAATGGTCGCAATTTGGCTTGCTGCACAGCGGATAAAACGCATGGCTTCCTCTTGGGGAAAAGTAGATAAATTCTCCGTTTTGATAGTAATATCCATCTGCCGTTTCAGCACAATAATCTCGCAGGCTTGCCTGTGAAAAATCTTCGGGGACAAGCCGGGCATCCGTATGCGGTGCGTCTGACGCGTTTGTGCAACCAAACGTCAACACCAACAGAAGGGCTTGCAGGATTACAAATACTTTTTTCATTAACTTTTACTCCTTGAAAAGATATATGCTAAATTCACAACTTAAGTATATAACACAAAACGTGAAAAAGCAAACATATTTTGTATAAATTGATAATTTTCTCAATCCGCATTCAGCGGCTGCAGCAATAGTTTGTGGCTGCCGATGTCGGATTTGTTGATGTAGTAGGTCAGCGGTTCAATACCGGTTGAAAAGTATAGCTTTTCGCTGGAAACGTAGCCGTAGAAAAGGTCATTTGTTAATTCTACTTGATCAAGAAGCTGATAATCGCGGGAGTAAAAATATAGCGTGTGGTCGGCGTCATTGTTTCGCCCGCGGCTCATAACGTAGATATAATTGTCATCATAGGCTGCCCACCATGCGTCCTTCTCGGCGGGAGCGCAATCCTTGATTTCGCCGGTTGCCAAGTCAAGCTCGCGGAAGCCGGCGTCGGGTTCTAAATAGAAAAGGGTCGTTTCGGTTGCGTACACTGAGCCAAGATCGAGCGGAACCAGCTCACGCCAAGTGCCGGAGGTGGTATCATATTCTGCGATATGTCTAGCCTGATCAGAAGCAATATTCGACACATAGCCATACATTTTATCTCCCAAAAAGCCCAATATTCCTAAACGGTTGCCGGCTTGAAAGAAATCAACGAAAAGCTCAGTGCTTTCATAGGTATCTAAATCCATGACGAAAAACCGATCCAGTTCCGGGTCAATCGGCGCATAATCTCCCCAGCTATAAATATACAACTTCCCGTGGTGAAAATTCATTTGAAGCGCACCGGATTGCAGCGGAAGCGGAGCCACCGTTTCATGGTTGCTGCCGTCCAAATCCATTTTGATTAGTTCCAACCGCGCGTTTTCCATATTTTGTGAAACTGCATATAGTGCGCCGTTATAATATCCAAATGCACTGCGGCACCACGCGTTGCAGTTGTTGTCATGATGTGAGCAATTGGGCTTATTACACAGCGGATAAAATGAGGTACTTCCCCTCGGGGAAAAATAGATAAAAGAATTGTAGGGATCGCCCTGATTCAAATAATAACATCCGTCTGCTGTTTCCACAAAGTTTTCCCGGAGATTCGCTTGGTTCCGGTTTTCAGGGTGGAGGTTCTGTGGTGGCGCAGAAGGCTCTGGCGTGGAACTACAGCCTGTAATTAGTAGCAGAAGAAAGGTAATCAAGATTAGAACGGTTCTTTTCATTATTACTTGCCCCCTGATTTGATATATACACTGATGACTCGGCAGTTCGTGCCGAGTCATCAGCAAAAATTATGGATAGGTATTAAGACACATTAAAGCCGATTGAGGTGACACTTGTAGTTAAAACACAATAACTTTGGCTAACGGATGTAATAGCATATCCGGTTCCAACTGATTTTGTTGCAGATGTAGAGGATTTTTGAGACGGTGCAAATAATGAAGCACTGTAGGAGGAACCAGACGATGAATTTTTATAGATCACATTGCCACTTGAATGA
>CAMDZY010000016.1 GCA_945910975.1 uncultured Clostridia bacterium
CAGGCAGTAGATTTCCATAAACAGGACCGTAAACAGCACACCGCCGATGGCGCCTTCCACGGTTTTTTTCGGGCTGATGACGGGAGCCAGCTTGTGCTTGCCGAATGCCCGACCAACGAAGTAGGCACCGGTATCGGCGGTCATGGCCAAAATTAGGGCGATGCCCAGCTTGATTCTGCCAAATTCCATCACGCGCAGGCGCACCACGGCACTCAGCAGCCATGCAACGCCCAGCCCGGCAAAGGCCGCAACGCAGATGGCGGAGAACGGAATTTTTGCGTGTGCGCCCAGCAGTTCGCAGAACAGCAGCAGCAGGTAGAGGAAAATGACGGCGAAAACGACCGTATGGGAAATACAAACGCCGCCCCAGCCGTAAAATGTTACAAAAAGCGCCATTGCCATGGAATAGGCGATGATGCGCGGGTGGTCGCACAGCTTGGTTTCGTGCAGCAATTCATACACGGCGATGCAGCCCATCAGCCCAAAGAGCAGGGCAGTCGGCCATGTCCACGGCAGGACAAAGACGACCAACAGCAGCAGTGGAAGCGCCACCACAGCGGTCAAGACGCGTGTTTTCATGAAAAATCCTCCTTTTTACCGTCCGCCAAAGCGGCGGGAGCGCTTTTGGAATGCAGCGATGGCGCGATCCAACTCCGCTTCGTCAAAATCCGGCCAGAGCACGTCGGTAAAATAGTACTCCGCATAGGCAGACTGCCAGAGCAGGAAGTTGGAAATACGCAGCTCGCCCGACGGACGAATGACCAGATCGGGGTCAGGAACGCCGGAAGAGTAGAGCAAATTGGAGAACTGCGCATCTGTCAGCGCTTCCGGGTCGCATTTTCCGTCTGCACAGTCGCGTGCAAAACGGCGTGCCGCCCGCAGAATTTCATCTCTGCCGCCATAATTCAGGCAGAAATTGACCTGTACGCCGGCGTATTTTTCCGAACGTTCAGCGGCAATGCGCGCCTCCTCCTGCAATTCCGGCGAAAGACGGGACAGGTCACCGAAAAAGCAAAAGCGCACCTTGTTTTTGTCCATGTCGGCGATGGCCTCGCGCAGATAGCGTTCCAGCAGCTCCATGATGGCCGATACCTCCTGCTCGGAGCGTTTCCAGTTTTCTGTGGAAAAGGCATAGACCGTCAGATATTTTAAGCCAATGGATTTGGCATAGTTTGCAATTTTACGAAAGGTTTCCGCACCGGCTGCGTGTCCGGCGGAGCGGGGCAGACCGCGCTTTTTTGCCCAACGGCCGTTGCCGTCCATGATGATGGCAATATGCTCCGGCAGGGGCATGGTGGAAATATCGATCGCTTTACGTTTAAACAATTTCATGATTTCTCTATTAGATGGATGCTGGGAATGGCGCACCATTCCCAGCCGGAGTATCTCAGAGCTCCATCAGTTCCTTTTCTTTTACGGCGCAAGCGTCGTCGATTTTTTTGATATACTTGTCGGTCAGCTTTTGCAGGTCTTCCTCTGCTTTTTTCTGGTCGTCCTCGGTGATTTCGGAGGCTTTCTTCTGCTTTTTAATGTAGTCCATGGCATCGCGGCGGATGTTGCGGATGGCGACCTTGCTGTCCTCGCCGTATTTTTTGACCAGTTTAGTCAGTTCGCGGCGACGTTCTTCTGTCAGCTGCGGGAAAACAAGGCGAATGACGCGGCCGTCGTTCTGCGGATTGATGCCCAGATCCGACACCTGAATTGCCTTTTGCATGGCCTTGAGCAGGCTGCCGTCCCACGGCTGAATGACCAGCGTTCTGGCGTCGGGGGAGGAGATGGTGCCAACCTGACCGATGGGGGTATCTACGCCGTAGTATTCCACGGTGATGCGGTCGAGCACTTTTGCATTGGCACGGCCGGCGCGGACGGCGCCGAAGTCTTCCTGCAAAACCTCAAGGGTTCTGTCCATTTTTCTTGTGAAATCTTTAAAATCTACCATTTAAACTTCCTCCTTAACAAGTGTTCCGATGTTTTCGCCCATGACAACGCGGTAGATGTTGTTGGGATCCTTCAGGGCGAACACAACGATTGGCATGTGGTTATCCATAGAAAGGGAAATTGCGGTGGAATCCATCACGGCAAGGTGATGGGAGAGTACTTCTTCATAGGTGATGGCATCATAACGGACGGCGGTGGGATCGGTCGCGGGGTCGGCGGAGTAGACGCCGTCGATATTTTTTGCCAGCAGGATGGTATCTGCGCCGATTTCGACTGCGCGCAGGGCGGCGCCGGTGTCGGTTGAGAAGAAGGGATTGCCGGTGCCGCAGCCAAATACCACAACGCGACCTTTTTCCAGATGCCGGATGGCGCGGGAGCGGATATACGGTTCGGCGATGCGGTTCATTTCGATGGCGGTCTGCACACGGACAGGCACATTGCGCTGCTCCAGACTGTCGGCAATGGCAAGCGCATTGATCACGGTTGCCATCATGCCCATGTGGTCGGCACGGGTGCGCTCCATACGGTTGCCGCCGTCCTTCAGACCGCGCCAGAAGTTGCCGCCGCCAACGACGATGCCAACCTGAACGCCTGCCTGCACACATTGCTTTACTACGTCACAAATACTGCCAACTACATCGAAGTCCAAACCGCGGTGCGCGTCGCCGGCCAGCGCCTCGCCGCTGAGCTTGAGCAAAACGCGCTTGTATTTGGGCTGGTTCATTGGAAAACACTCCTTTGCATTGTTCTGATTCCTATTCTATTATATTTCCCGTATCTTTACAAGAAATTTTTGGCAAATGCGCAAAAAATGTTTGTCACTTGGCAAAATAGTCGCACCGCAGCGTGTCCCAAGCCATATTCATGCGCTGGCTTACCTCTTGATTGCGCTTTTTGATTTCGTCCGTGACCTCGCCGGTGTAGGCGGGGGAATAATAAATCTCGCCGTCATACCAGTTGTTGCCGCGGAAGATCACATAATCGTCATAGTCGCTGAAAATATCATTGCCAACATAATAGGCGTAATTCACATCCAGATTGAACAAATTCGCCAGCGTCGGCGCAATGTCCATGGAGGAGGTCACCTTTTCCACGGTCTGCGCGGGGGTATCCGCGCTGTAAATGAAGAACGGCGTGTTGCAGAGCAGATCGGAATTGTCCACGCCCTTGAGCTGCATGACTGCTTCGTGATCGGTCATATATTTCCCGAAATGGTCGGTGAAGCAAACGATTACGGTGTCGTCCAAATGGCCGTCGGCCTCCATTCGCTCCAAAAGACTGCCAAAGAACATATCGGTCTGCATCACATGGGAGATTGCGTAGGTATATTCCTCCAGATTGTTGCCGGTCAGCGGAACATCCTGCGTGGCGATGATTTCACGCGCCTTGTTGACGGCCTCGTCCGAGGTATAGCTCCTTTCATCTGTGTACGGGCCATGGCCGGAGAGGGTGATGATAAAGGAGAAAAACGGCGTGTCCTTTGTCATCAGATCGTAGCCCCTGATCAACTCGCTGTCGTATCGAAAATGCTCCATACCCATTGCGGCGGAGCCATAGAGCGTTTCATACCCCAGATTCGGGTGGATGTTATTGCGGCGGTAGATGTTGAGGGCTGCTGCATGGAAGGAATTGGCGTGGTAGCCCTTGTCTGCAAACAGGCGGGGCAGCGCGGTGGCAAAGGTGTTGTTGAGATACACATCCGGGTTAATGCCGGACGTGGGCGGAATCATGCCGGTGTTTGCGATGAATTCCGTGGTGAAGGTTGCCGCAGAGGTATACATCGGTGAGTAGTGATTGACAAAATTGATACTTTGCTGCTGCAACCGATAGAGATTCGGCATATAATCCTCCGTCAGCATCCATGTGTCAACGGATTCGAGCAGGACAAACATCACATTTTTTCCCTCAAAAATACCGGTCATTTCGTTGTCGGGATGGTTATTCTTTTCGCTTTGGGCATAATATTCATCCAACTGCTCGCGCATCTGCTTCAAGCCTGCGTCCTGCCCCCATCCGGTATATTGAATCAGGCTGCGGAACTGGTATTGGTACACACCGCTTAAACCCAGTGCATAATTGACGTTGGACTGACTCCTGTAAATATCGGCCTCCGACAGCCCCGTCCAGTCCCAGCGGATTTGCGTATCGACCGATTGCATCTGCTTTTTATGGGGAATGATGATACACAAAAGACCGACAACCACCATCACAAGCGCCGTGATTGGCTGCCTGATTTTTTGATACGGCTTTTTGGGCAGTTTGATTGCCAGAAAAATGATACACGCGATGGCCAGCAGCGCACAAATCAGTGCGCCCGGACGGATACGGAGATAAGAGAAGCTGAAAAATTTCGCGCCGTCCCCGGCATAGGCCAAGTCCGCAAACGAGAAAAAGCTGCCGAACAGGTTATACATCACGCCGTGGACAATGCACAAGATTGCCTGTACCGTAACGATAAAAATCATTGCAATCCGTTTGCCGAGTGTGGGCAGCAGGCTGACGATACCGCAAAACAGCAGCGCCCACCCAACGGTGAAAACCAGCGGTTGCAGCCGGAGCGTGGAAACGCCGGTACAATCGCGGTAGAAAAAGCGGAAGGAGAGATCCAGCGCGACCAGAATGCAGAAAAACCCTGCAAGGGCGTACTTGCCCAGCCAATTGGCAATGGAGGAGAGTGTTTTTTTCATAAAAAAGCCTTCTTTCTGCGCGGTGTTGGCGCAGTCGATTCGTTTGAAAATGCGAACATCTTTCCTTATTATACAACATTCGGGGAACTTCGTCAATTATTTTGTATGAATTTGCGGATTGCACTTCTTTCCAAGATTTTGATTGCCAAATGCGGCAAAATATTGTATAATAGCCTAAAACAATTTTTGAAACCAGTGAGGGAAAAATTATGGCAGAAGAACGCACGGAAAGCAGAAACTTTATTGAGGCCTTTGTGGCCGAGGACATCGCCGAGGGCGGCCAATTTGCCGGCAAACGCGTGCATACGCGCTTCCCACCGGAACCGAACGGCTATCTGCATATCGGCCACTGCAAGGCGCTGTGCATCGATTTTGGTACGGCGGAAAAATTTGGCGGCATATGCAACCTGCGCATGGATGACACGAATCCCGCCAAGGAGGATGTGGAATACGTAGACGCCATTCAGGACGACATCCACTGGTTGGGCTTCGACTGGGGCGACCGCTTTTTCTACGGCTCGGATTATTTTGAAAAGGACTATGAATTTGCGGTTGAACTGATCAAAAAGGGCTTGGCCTATGTGTGCGATCTGTCGCCGGAGGAATTTAAGGCCAACCGCGGCGACATCGGCACGCCGATGGTTTCGCCCTACCGTGACCGCTCGGCCGAGGAAAACCTGGATTTATTTGAGCGCATGAAAAACGGCGAGTTCCCGGAAGGCTCCCGGACGCTGCGCGCAAAAATTGACCTGGCGTCCGGCAACTTCAATATGCGCGACCCGGTCATTTACCGCATTCGCTACCTTGACCACCACCGTCAGGGCAAAAAATGGTGCATCTATCCAATGTACGACTTCGCGCACCCGATTCAGGACGCCTTAGAGGGCATTACACACTCGCTATGCTCGCTGGAATTTGAAGCGCACCGCCCCCTGTACAACTGGGTAGTGGAAAATGTGTCCGTCCCCTGTCACCCGCGCCAGATCGAGTTTGCACGGCTGGGCATCGATCACACGGTGATGTCCAAGCGCAAGCTGCGCGCACTGGTTGAGCAAGGCTACGTTTCCGGTTGGGACGACCCCAGAATGCCCACCCTGTGCGGTCTGCGCCGCCGTGGGTATACGGCCAAGGCGATCCGCAACTTTACCGAGCGAAACGGCGTGTCTAAGGCGGCTTCCACGGTGGAATATGCCTTTTTGGAATACTGCCTGCGCGAGGATTTGAATGAAAATGCCGAGCGCACCATGGCGGTGCTGCACCCGGTGAAGCTGACCGTCACTAACTACCCCGAGGGGCAGAGCGAGGTGTTCACCGTGGAAAACAACCCGCTGCATCCGGAACAGGGAAGCCACGAGATCACGTTCTCCCGCAATTTATGGATGGAGGCCGAGGACTTTTTGCCTGCCCCTGTGCCAAAGTACAAGCGGATGTATCCCGGCAACGAGGTGCGGCTGAAGGGCGCTTACCTTGTCACCTGCACCGGCTGCGTGACGGATGAAAACGGTAATGTGACAGAGGTTTTGTGCGAATATGACCCCGATTCCCGTGGCGGCGACCCGGCCGATGGCCGCAAGGTCAGGGGTGCGACGCTCCATTGGGTGGACGCAGCCAACTGCGTGGAAGCCGAGGTACGGCAGTACGGCAATCTGTTCACCGATGCCGAGCCGGACGGCGCAGGAAAAAACTTCCTCGACTGCCTGAACCCGGAATCGCTGGTCGTGCTGCATGGCTGCAAGGTCGAGCGCGGCTTGGTCGATGATGCACGCACCTATGCTGCGCAGGAAAAGCGCACCGCGCACAACGCCCCGGCATATCAGTTCATGCGCATGGGTTACTTCTGCTTCGACAACCGCGACTGCACACCGGAGCATTTGGTGTTCAACCGAAGCGTATCCTTGAAGGATTCGTTCAAACCCGGAAAATAAAAGTTGAAGGCCGCATCCCAACACACGGGGTGCGGCTTTTGTATGATATAAGCGCCTTTTTGTAATGACTCTGCACTGCAAAACATGGTAGGACACAAAACGCCGCAGCAATTTGACTTGCTGCGGCGTTCGCGCTTTTTTAAGAAAACTTACACAGTGCCGACATTTGTGCAGAAAAATTGTGATTAGTTACAAGATAAGCAATTAAATTTTGTGACAATTGACAAAAAATTGATAAATTGGCTTACTTTTATATTTTTTACAATAATTATATTGACAATAATAAAATTAAAGCATATACTTAACTAAAAGGTACCTGAAATTATAGGCAAAATTCCATGGCCAATTTTGCCGAAACAATGATAGGGGGATGCGAATGTAATTGGACACTGTGCCATTCGACTGGTCGCCTGGGTGGACATGGCGGAAACGCCATGGAACGGAAGGACAGGAGGTTCCTTATGAAAAAGTTTATAGCAGTATTATTAGTGGTAGTTGTGCTGACACAGTTTTGCTTCGGATTTACAGTTACCGCGAGCGCAGACACAGAGGAAAGCAAGAATGTTGTAGAAGAATTGGCAAAGGATTATGTAGAAAAGTATATTGACAACACCTTCTTGTATACGGAACATGATTTGTCAGAAAACACGATAAAAGAAGTCATGCGCGCGGATGAACAGGTCAGCGTAGCAGCAATTGCGCCGACCGGGGCAGCAAAGTACGCAACGGCAACAGGCGATATTTCATTTGTGGAAGATGTCGCAGATTATTACACGTATATCCGTGCATCGCAAAACATTCAGCGGTACAATTTTGAGTATGCAGTCCATGTGACGGACAGCACGGTAAACGAAAATCAGGCAACAGTTCAACTTTTCGCCGAGGCTTCGTTCCGGTATACGCTGGAAGATGAAATGTCATATTTGGGCGACCGCTATACCGTGGAGCTAATTCGCACAAATAACGACTGGTACATATCCAATATGACATCCGATGGGATTGAAACGGAAGGCATAAGCAAGCAAACCTTTGACTATGACATCGCTGTGGCACAGTTCGACAGCTACTGCGCGACGATTCGTCCGGAACTCGATGCTGCAGCGGATTCTGAGCAGTTGGAGGCTATGGATGCATTTGATGAAAACATGGAATTGCAGTCGACTGGTGATAATATCGATCAGTCCCGCACCTATAACCGAACCAATGCCATTGCATATGCAAATACATATTCCTCTGCCAATTATACACAGGCGACAGGAAACGACCCTAATTATTTGAATAAGGAATTGTTTTCTGACTATACAGAAGATGGCGGAAATTGTCAAAACTTTGTGTCACAGGCTGTTTGGGCTGGGTTCGGAGCAAGCAATACTAAAACAGCTGTCGATATTGGAGCGTTCCCGATGGACAAAAGTGGCACACACAAATGGTACCATATCTCGACTGATGACAGAGCTTGCTGGACCGGAGTGAATAGCTTTTTTGGCTATTTCCAGTCATCGAACAGCGATAATGACAATATTGGTATGAAAGGCAATTATTATACAATTTATGCGGGATATGATTTTTCCAGCGTCACAACCAATAAAGCATCCCTTCTGGGTGCCGTGCTTAATGTAAATTACGATCCGACCTATAATGATGGAGCCGGTGGCTATGGCCATGCCATCCTCTTAACCGAGGCAACCGGGTTGACGTTCAACAAAGTAAAATTTTGCGGCAATTCTCCTATGCGCAGACAGGTCCTGTTGAGCGATAGCAGCTATACCTATAACGCGAGACTTCGTCTAATCGTTCCAACCACTATGAGGCATATCGTAAAATGTGAAAAGGGAAATGTTATATATCCGCAGCATACCTATCAAACGACATACTCTACCGGTACGCCATGTACCTGTAAAACCTGCGGAAAATGCAGACTCATTGTCACGCCCAATATGATGAGGCCCATGAAAAACGGAACGGCAACGGTTAGTGGCAGTGCAAATTATACCTGTTATCGGATGGCGATCGGTATCACATCTCCAAGCGGGACAACGACTTGGAAAGAAATTACCAATACTAAAAATGCGTCCACCACATATAACTTTAGTGAAAAGGGACTATATACCATAAAGCTGTGTGGCAGGGATGTTGAGGAGGGCAGCACTGACATAAATGGAAAATTAATAACCAGCACAAATGTAACGACAGTTTTTACCGTAAGAGTGTGGTAGTCCGACCGATTACGTATTGAAAGGGGGTATTACGATGAAGAAAAAAGTGTTATGCCTTACGCTTGCCTTACTGCTGATGCTGTCGGTTGTCGCTTGCAGTAACGGCGGGGACAAGGAATCAACTGCGCCGCCAGAGAGCAGCGCACCCACTGAGCCGCCCACACAGGCGACCGAACCGCCGGAGACAACTGCACCAACAGAGCCGGAGCCGACCTTACCGCCGGAGGGGAAACTGCCTTGTGAGCAGCCGTGGTGCGAGGAGTTGGAGTTTATCCGCTCCATCGAAAGAGAGTATGAATTCGTGGAAGCCCAGAGCAAAGATGCAGGGGGACAGCGTTTCTTATATACCGGCGAAAGCAATGTTGTTGACATACCGGGGCTTGATTTTACACTCACACTTCCGGAGGAGTGGATGGATCGCATAGAAGTGATTGTGTGCCGTGTCGGCTGGGTCGATGATGGCGCCGGGAGCGTAGCTAGAGTTTGCGTACTCAACAAGGAATTGGGCAAGCAATATGCGAACCATTGGCTCGGCGAAGATGGACAGGCGGAATATGAAAAACCAGAGAACAGCGATATACTTTTTACTGCCCGTATGGCCGATCCAATTTTGAGTGTAGCTGTTTATGATGAAGAAGCGCTTGCTTCAAATGCGGATGCGCAGCGCAAGCTTGCGGGAGGTTATCTGCTGGACGGTGGCTCGAAAAACGGCAAGCATTACATACTTATCTCCACACAGTTGGGCGAACCTCAAGATGACCAGCCCATGTTGACGAGGTTTGAATTGATTTGCGACATTGGGCAGGAAGCCTATGACGAAGTGGTTGGCGACCTGTTTTGCACACCGGAGCAGGCGTTTGAGATTTTCAAGCTGAGATAAAATAATTTCGGGCTACCGCAACGGAATGTTGCGGTAGCCCGAATGCAAAAGAATCAATTCTGGCTTATATGGCGGGCGCAAGGTACTTGCGCAGCGCGGTTTGTTGCAGCAGGAAGAAGACGATGCACGCCAACAGCAGGTTGCACACGGCGTAGAAGCCGTTGTAAAGTGCGGAATAGATCCACGGCGTGGTCATGGTCATGCCGAAAAATTCTTCCGGCATATACTCTGCCCAGACCGTTGCGCCGGTAACGTAGTTGCCGAGAAACCGGCCAAGGGTTCCCACCACTGCGCCCAAGTAGATGCCGCCGGGGAGTTTCCAGCACAGACCGCCCAAGCCCAGCAGAGCGAAAGCGACAAGATAGTCGCCCACAATGGACTGCCAGGCCCAGGCATACGCACCGTCCAAAAGCAACTGCAAAACGGCATATGCCGTACTGACCAGCATGGACGGGCCAAAGCCCCAGCGGACGCAGTACAGGAAAATCGGAATCAGACCGGGGGAGATGGAGCCGCCCTGCGGCAGTTCATACAGCTTGACATAGCTGAGAACCTGCGCCAGCGCGATCATGATGGCACCCTCGCACAGAGCGCGCAGCTTGACGGAGTTGGTGAATTTGGCTTGTTTCATACAAAACCTCCTGTAGAATGAAAATTGCCGCACAGAATAATCCGTGCGGCAACGGTTTTCAGAAACAAGCTCTGCAACCAATCTCCCTACGACGGCATTATCCGTATCAGGTTAAAGGGTTTGGGAAAATCCCATCTCAGCCGAAGCACCCCTGATGATTCTGTTTTGGCAGAACTATTTTACAACAAATTTTGTCATGGGTCAAGGAAAAATGCGTAATTTTTTCGCTTAGAAACAATCACAAGCGTGCCTTGCGCAACGTGGACATAGGCAGGCGCGCCGGTAAATTCGTTGCTGACACCGAGTGCGACTTGACGCGTCAGCGTGGCTTCGTGCAGAGGATAGTACAGGCCGTGCAGTGTGACGCCGCTTGCCGTGTCACTGTGCGAAAAAACGGAGATTCGCCCAACGGCGCTTGCTGGAAAGCGGAGTGTACTGTTGTGCAGTGCGGTGACGGCGTTGTCGCCATCCAACGCATAGGCCGTTGCGCCTTGCTCTGCCAAATATGCCAGCAGAGATAAATTTGCAAGCGTGTGATCCAGCTGCCCACCCAGGCAGCCGTCAAGTAAAAAGGTATCGCAGCCCTGCTTCAGCGCCAAACGGACAGCCAGCGCAGAGTCCGTATCGTCCTTTTCGACCGGGTGGCGCTCGATGGGGACATTGTTTGGAATATCGTGCAAGGAGTCAAAATCGCCGAGCAGCAGATCCGGCACAATGCCGTGTGCCGCCAAGGCCCGATAACCGCCGTCTGCGGCAATCACAAAATCGCCCGGCTTTGGCAGAACCGGCAGCGCAGTCGGCGCAGCGCCGACCAGAAAGCAGCGTTTCATTGGAGCCAATACCCCGCTTCCTTGCTGCCCGTCAGGGTGACGGTGTAGGTTTGTCCCGGCACAGGTGAAAGCTCAACCGGTTCGCTCTGACAGTAGGACACGGAACCGGCGCTGACAACAAAAACCTTGGCAGTGAACGTTTCGGGAAAGCCGTCGGGCAGCAGCTCCTTGTCAAACACCTGCTCAATGCGTTCGCCCACTTCAACCCAACCGCCGTCGGGTAGCGTACATAGGACGCTGGGCAGCGTTGTGCCGTCGACCTCGCAGGAAAACCCGACGCCGTGAATACGTTCGCCGCTTTCGTTTTCGACACAGACGGTGAAGGACGCGTCATCGGGCAGCGCGGATTCACAGGCAAGTGGTGCATCTTCGTATGCGTCAAAGGCTACCGTTGTCAACTCGGTTGCAGAAGCAGACGCATCGGCCGGATCGTTTGCGCACGCCGAAAGGCAAAGCAGCAGCGCCAGTAAAATATAGATACGTTTCATCATATCACCTCGTTTGGCGTTCCGAGTTTGTGTAGAACCGTTTGAAAATATGCCGGCAGAGGACTTTCCAGCGTCATTCGCTCGTTGGTACGGGGATGGACAAAGGTCAGATACTGCGCGTGCAGACACTGTGTGTCGCAGCCCAACTCCGGCTTTTTGCGGCCGTAGACCATGTCGCCCAGAATGGGGTGGCTGATATGTGCCATATGGACGCGGATTTGATGGGTGCGCCCGGTTTCCAGATGGCACTGGACATAGGTATAGCTGCCGTAGCGCTCCAAAACCTGATAGTGCGTCACGGCTTCGCGCCCGCCTTGCCGCGTTACGGCCATGCGTTTGCGGTCGGTGGGGTGGCGGCCGATGGGTGCGTCAACGGTACCGGCATCCTCGCGCAGATTGCCGCAGACAATGGCGGCGTAGGTGCGTGCCAAGCTGTGATCTTGCAGCTGCGCTGCCAAATGGCGGTGGGCAAAGTCGTTTTTTGCCACAATCAGCAGACCGGAGGTATCCTTGTCGATCCGGTGGACAATACCGGGGCGCAATTCGCCGTTGATGCCGGACAGGGAGTCCTTGCAGTGATACAGCAGTGCATTGACCAGCGTGCCGTTTGGATGCCCTGCAGCGGGATGCACCACCAGTCCCTTGGGCTTGTCAATGACGATGATGTCATCGTCCTCCATGACGATTTGCAGCGGGGTGTCCTCTGGCTGCACAGAGATTTCCTCCGCCTGCGGCAGCGTGACGGAAAATTCGTCGCCGGACATTGTTTTATAGTTCTTTTTCACCGCCACGCCGTTGCGTGTGACCATTCCGTTGTCACACAGCTTTTGTGCGGCACTGCGGCTCAGTTCCGGCAGCGCGCGGCAGAGAAAAACATCGATCCGCTCGCCGGAACGTTCACTTTGCAGAATCATTGCGCTTGTCCTTTCGGTCAAAAATCAAGATATAGACAACCAACAAAATTGCGCCGCAGGTGACAAAGCAGTCCGCCACGTTGAAAACCGGAAAATCAATAAACGTAACATTTATCATGTCGGTTACTTCGCCATAGAACAGCCGGTCGATAAAATTGCCGATCGCGCCGCCGATGATGGCAGCAAGGCAAAACAGCTCGAATTTTTTGGTAAACATTTTTTTCCAAATCACCACAACGAGCAGCGCCAGCAGCGCGACCGTGATTCCCACAAAAAACCATCGCGCCCCGGACAGCAGCGACCACGCCATGCCGGAATTGCGCACATAGTACAGCTCCACCACGCCGGGGATCAAGGTGCGGCTTTCGTACAAAGCCATGTGATGGGACACAAAATATTTTGAAATCTGATCCGCCGCCACAATAAAGGCCGCGAACAGGCTCATGAAAGCATAGGTCATTGAAAAAACCTCCATACCGCAAATCCTCTGCATCACAATCACAATTATTATAACACACTTTTCCTACATTGGCTAGCATTTTCTTTTCCACCGGATGCTCTTGCCGTTTTCTACAAAAACTGCTTGCGTTTTCTGTTTCATTTCCTACTTTCCTTTTTGAAAAAGATGTGTTATACTATTTTTATCAGACCAAATTTCTTTGAAAAGGAATGAAATTATGGAAAAGCTCAACAGCAAAGAACTGGCCATTATGGCTACCAAAGCCCGCCTGCTGGCTGTGGATGCCGTGCATACGGCATCGTCCGGTCACCCCGGCGGCTCTCTGTCCTGCATGGACGCATTGACAACTCTTTATTTTAACGAAATGAACGTTGACACCGCCAATCCCCAGTGGCAGGATCGCGACCGCTTCGTACTCTCCAAGGGTCACTGCGCACCGGCACTGTATTCCGTGCTGGCCCTGCGCGGCTTCTTCCCGGTTGAGGATTTGAAGCTGCTGCGCTCCATCAAGGCGCACCTGTCCGGCCACCCGGATATGCGCCATGTCAAGGGCGTGGATATGTCAACAGGCTCGCTCGGTCAGGGCTTGAGCGCCGCTGTCGGCATGGCACTGGGCGCCAAGCACAACGGCAAGACCTACCGCACCTACGCTATCTGCGGCGACGGTGAAATTGCAGAGGGTCAGATTTGGGAAGCTGCCATGGCAGCGGCCAAGTGGGATCTGGACAATCTGTGCGCATTCGTCGACGTCAACGGTCTGCAAATTGACGGCAGAACCTGCGACGTTATGCCCTCCGAGCCGCTCGACAAGAAATTTGAAGCCTTCGGCTGGCACGTGGTGAAGATCGACGGTCATGATTTCGACCAGATCCTTGCAGCATTGGCCGAAGCTCGCCAGACCAAGGGCAAGCCCACGATGATCCTCATGAAGACCGTCAAGGGCAAGGACGTTTCCTACATGGAAAATCAGGCCGGCTGGCATGGCAAGGCGCCCGATGACGCCGCTTTTGCCACCGCTAAGGCAGAACTTGAACAGAAACTGGCAGAACTGGAGGGCAAGTAATATGGCAGGTAAAATTGCAACCCGTAACGCTTACGGCGAAGCGCTGGTAGAACTGGCGGAAAAATATCCCCAGCTGGTCGTTTTGGATGCCGACTTGGCAGGCGCTACCATGACAAAGGGCTTTGCCGCAAAATATCCCGACCGTTTCTTTGACTGCGGCATCGCAGAGTGCAACATGACGGGCATTGCTGCCGGTCTGTCCACCTGCGGCTTGAAGCCGTTCACCAACACCTTTGCCATCTTTGCCACCGGCCGCGCCTATGAGCAGGTGCGCAATTCCATCGCCTACCCGCATTTGAACGTCACAGTAGTTGGCTCTCACGGCGGCGTTTCCGTCGGCGAGGACGGCGCGACCCACCAGTGCAACGAGGACTTTGCCCTGATGCGTCAGCTGCCCGATATGATCGTCTGCTGCCCGTGCGACGGCAACGAGATGAAGCAGGCCGTGGAACAGCTGATCGTTCACGAGGGCCCGGCTTATCTGCGCTTGGGTCGTCCGGCGGTGGAAACCATCACCGATGAATATCCCGATTATCATTTTGAACTGGGCAAGGGCGTTACCCTGCGCGACGGCAAGGACGTCACCGTCATCGCCACCGGCATGATGGTGCAGATGGCTGTCAAGGCTGCCGCTATGTTGGAAGCCGAAGGCATTTCCGTCCGCGTGATCGATATGCACACCATTAAGCCCTTGGATGAAGAGCTGGTACTCAAGGCCGCAAAGGAAACCGGCTGCATCGTCACCAGTGAAGAACATTCCATCCTTGGCGGTCTGGGCGGCGCAGTTTGCGAGCTGCTCAGTGAAAAGTGCCCGGTGCCGGTCGTTCGCCACGGCGTCAACGACACCTTCGGCCGCAGCGGTACTGCCGCAGCCGTGCTGGAATACTACGGCCTGACGCCGGAAGGTCTGGCAGAAAAGGTCAGACAGGCAGTTGCACTGAAAAAGTAATCTTTCGCAGAAAATGACAAGCGGCGCATATCAACGTTGGACGGTGAATTGCCGCCCGGTGCTGGTATGCGCCATTTTTAAGGAAAGGAAAAACCTATGCGCGGAATCCCATCTTTTGTGACAGATGTCCGGAAAAAAGTATTTACAGAAGTCGCCCGTATGGCGTATGACGGCGACTACAGCCGCATGGAGGAGCTGCCGTATACCATCGTCCCCGGTGAGGTGGCGGCGCACCGCGAATCCATCTTTTTAGAGCGCGCCATTGCAGGCGAACGCGTGCGCCTGGCTATGGGTTTGCCGCTGCGGCCGGTGCAGGAGCATAAGCTGCTCTCCGACGGCGTGAATGAAAGCGCCGTGGCGGAAAAATATTACGACCCGCCACTGATCAACATCATCTCCTTTGCCTGCAACGCCTGTCCGGAAAAGCAGTATCGTGTGACGCAGTTTTGCCAAGGCTGCCTGAGCCAAAG
>CAMDZY010000017.1 GCA_945910975.1 uncultured Clostridia bacterium
AAAACTTTTATGCAGGGTAATTTAATTGTGATAGGTAATGCCGCTGGGGTAGAAAAAGCGCAGTGCCTTGGGGACGATTTCAAAGGTGGCGTCCTTGGCCATCAGCAGCTCGCCGTCGAGGTTGACGTCGCTGTCGGTATCACAGTGGACAACCACGCGGCGGCAGCGGTAATGTTGGATAATGTCCGGGTAATCCTTGTATTTGCCCTCCTTATATTTGCCGATGATCTTGGCGGCGGTCAGGCGTGACACTTTTTTCACCAGCAGCACATCCATCAAGCCGTCGTCGGGTTCGGCGTCCGGGGCGGCATAGAACCCGCCGCCGTACCAACGGCCGTTCGCGATGCAAATCATGGTTTGTTCATCGTCAATCACGGTGTCGTCGAGTTCCAGCACAAAATGCTGGTGCATCCCCTTGACAACGTTCACGCCGGCGGACAACAGGTACGCGCCGTGACCCGTGACGAGCGGAAGGCGCTTGTATTTGCTGACTTGCGTGCCGATCCTGGCATCAAGTCCCATCGAGCAGATGTTGATGGAATAGTGACTGCCTTGGCAGCGAATCAAATCCAGCCGCGCTTCCTCGGCATCCAGCAGGCGTGAGATATCGGAAAAGGCGGCGGGGTCGGAGAACATCCGAATAAAGTCGTTGCCGGAGCCGCAGGGCAGATGCGTGATTGCCACGTTGTCCGCACCGGCAACGCCGTTGACGACTTCATTTAATGTGCCGTCACCGCCGCAGGCGTAAATGCGCAGCTCCTCGCCGGTGAGGGCAGCGGCCTGCGCGATGCGGGTGCAGTCGCCGGGCGCGCGGGACACCAGCACTTCATAGTTGACGCCTGCCGGCTCGCAGCGTTCACGGATGACGCCGGTCAGTTCGCCGGTGTGGTCGTATTTCCCGGCTGCCGGATTGATGATAAACAAGTGCTTCATTTCTTTCTCTCCTTGTTATAGTACATATACACATTACACTGCAATCTTCCGTTGTACAGCTTGCGCTTTTTGGCGGCGGGTTTGCCGAAAAAGTGTTCAAATTCCGGCTCGGAGGAGATGATGTACTGGCTCCAGCCATCGGCAAAGCGCCAGTGACGTCCCATGTCGCGGTAAAGCCGCTGTGCGCTTCGCTGTTCCAGCATCCGCTCGCCGTAGGGCGGGTTGCACACGATCGTGCCGGTGGGGGCGGGAAGGGAAATTTTGGTGGCATCGGCTTCCTTAAATTCGATCCACTTGGAAACGCCGGCTTTTTTGGCGTTTTGAATGGCAATGCCCAAGGAATTTGGGTCGATGTCCGACCCCAGAATGCGGTAATCGCCGCGATACTCCTTGTCCAAGGCTTCGGTGCGTGCCTGCTGCCACACGGTTTGGTCGAAAACCGGCCATTTTTGGGCGGCGAACGAACGGTTCAAGCCCGGCGCACGGTTCAGGGCAATCAGGGCGGCTTCAATGACGATGGTGCCGGAGCCGCAGAACGGATCCCAGAAGAAATCCCGCCCACGGTAGCGCGAGAGCGTGACCATGGCGGCCGCCATGGTTTCATGCAAGGGCGCTTCGTTGCCGACGGCGCGGTAGCCGCGCTTGTGCAGCGACACGCCGGAGGTGTCCAAGTAAAATTCGCACATATCCTTCATAATGGAAAAGCGCAGCGGGTAGACGCTTCCGGTTTCGGGCAGATGTTGCAGGCCGTAATGCTTTCCCAGCCGGTCGACCGCCGCTTTTTTCGCCACGGCTTGGCAGTCGGGCACGGAATGCAGCTGGCTGTCCAGGCTGTAGCCCTTCACCGGGAACACGCCGTCTTTTGGAATCAGCTCCTCCAGCGCAATGGCCTTGACGCCCTGATATAGATCTTCAAAGCTGTGTACCTCAAATCTGCCCAGTACGATCATCACCCGTTCGCCCATGCGGCAGCAGAGGTTGGCGCGTGCCATGTCATTTGCATCGCCCGTGAAATAGACCCGCCGATCCTCCACACGCACCTGCTGCAAGCCCATTCTCCGCAGCTCATCACCAACCAGTCCCTCCAGCCCGAACAGGCAGGGAATTACCATATTCATCCCAAGCTCTCCTTTTGCACCGTATTTACAAATATTATACTGCATATTCTACAAAATGGCAATGAAATTTTCTATCAAGCAGGGATTGACTTTTTCGGCGGATCGTGTAAGATATAATTTATAAGGGGGTATGAAAAATGGAGCATGAAATGCTGGCATGGTTTCTGGCAATGCTGTTATTTGCAATTTTAGAGGCCAGCACAGCAAGTCTGGTTTCCGTTTGGTTTATCATTGGCGCATTTTCGGCGCTGATCTCCACCATGTGTGGAGCGCCGCTGTGGATGCAGCTGGTGATTTTCTTCGGTGTGTCCATCCTCACGCTGCTGTGCGTGCGGCCGCTGATGAAAAAACAGAACCAGGAAAAAGCCATTGCAACCAATGCCGACAGCAGCATTGGAAAAATCGCCGTTGTAACAGAGCGCATCGACAATATCCACGCCACCGGTGCGGTGAAGGTCGGCAGCGTTGTGTGGACGGCACGCAGTGAAAGCGGCGCCGTGATCGAGCCGGAAGCACTGGTTGTGGTGCGCCGGATCGAGGGCGTGAAGCTGTATGTGGAGCCGCAGCCGGCTCCGGTAAAATAAGGAGGAAATATGGAAAATTTATTTATAGCTGCCGCATCCGAGCCGATTTCATTCACCGCCGTGATCATAATCGCCGTGATCGTTCTGGTGCTGATCGCTGTGGTGCGCAACATCCGCATTGTCCAGCAGTCGCAGGCCGTTGTGGTCGAGCGCCTTGGCGCGTTCCGCGCCGTTTGGGGCGTCGGTATGCACTTTAAGGTGCCGTTCATTGAACGCGTTGCCAAGCGTGTTAGTCTGAAGGAGCAGGTCTTGGACTACCCGCCCCAGCCCGTTATCACCAAGGATAACGTCACCATGCAGATCGACACGGTCGTGTATTTCCAGATCACAGACCCGAAAATGTATACTTACGGTGTAGAATCCCCCATGCAGGCCATGGAAACCCTGACCGCGACCACCTTGCGTAACATCATCGGCGATCTGGAGCTTGACCAGACCCTGACCAGCCGCGATGTGATCAACGTGAAAATGCGTGCCATTCTCGACGAAGTGACAGACCCGTGGGGCATCAAGGTCAACCGCGTGGAGCTGAAGAACATCCTGCCGCCGGCGGACATTCAGAACTCCATGGAAAAGCAGATGAAGGCCGAACGCGACCGCCGTCAGGCCATCCTGCAGGCCGAGGGCAAAAAGCACTCCGAAATTCTGGTCGCCGAGGGCGAAAAGGAAGCCGCCATTCTCCGCGCCGACGCGGAAAAGCAGGCAGCCATCCTCCGCGCACAGGGCGAAGCCGAGGGCATTCTCGCCGTGCAGAAGGCCATGGCCGAATCCCTGCACCTGCTGAACGAAGCCTGCCCGAACGATCAGGTCATTAAGCTGAAAGCGCTGGAAACCATGCGCGAGGTTGCCAACGGCAAGGCAACCAAAATCATCATCCCCAGCGAAATCCAAGGCCTTGCCGGTCTGGCAGAGGGCTTGGTGGAATCGGTCAAGGAGCCGAAAGCCGAATAATTACAGAACCAGACAACAAAAGCGGAGAATCCCGAAAGTGGGATTCTCCGCTGTGTTTTTATGGATTTGTCGGATTAGACTTTAGATGATTTTATCCAGGGACAGGCAGAACCGCATGAGTACGGTCGCGACCTGTGCGCGGGTGGCGGGGTAGCGCGCGTAGAGGTAAGTACCGTTGCTTGTGCGGCTGCCGCTGATGTAACCGTTTTCCACGCACCACTGCATATCCTGCAACGCCCAGTCGGCGATGTTTCTGGCATCAGGGAATTGGCTCAGGGCTGCGGTTCCATTCCCCGACACAGGAAGCCCGATATACCGAGCATAGCGAGCCAAAACGGCTGCCAATTCTTGGCGGGTGATGGCGCGGTTCGGGTAAAACTCACCGTAGTAAATATCGTTGCCGTCGGCTGTTTCGCTCGGTGCGACGTTACCGTGCACGATGGAGTTTGCACTTGCCCAACTTACGGCATCGGCATACCATGCGCCCTCCGGAACATCCAAAAATTCCACGTTCCCCTTCTCAATGGGACGCCCGGCATGGCGCCACAATACCGCGACCAGCATTGCACGTGTCATCTGCGAATTGGGCGCGAAATGGGTTTGATCCACACCGAAGAACAACCTTTCACCTATCGCATACGAGACGCTGGCGTTGTACCAAGCATTCGCAGGCACATCAACGAATGCACCCGCCGCCATCGCCGGAACGGATACCGTACCGAAAACGAGGGCAATACCAAGCAATAATGCAATGAAACGTTTCATCATAATTCCTCCATTCAGTCAATTGTTAGGGTTATTGTACTATGACCCTCTGTGTTATCCTCAATGCTTCCCTCAGTATATTCTCCGCTGCTTAGCGCGCAGAACGATGATACCTGTACACCCTCTGCCCCTGCGCACGAAAAGCGTGAACTCGAGTCAGTAAGGATCAAGAAAGTGCATGGTTCGTATTCATCAGAGGGAATAAAGTTTATTCCATAAACCGGAAGACTACCTGAATTTTCTCCTGCCGATAGATTAAATGTCTTGCCAGACGCATTTGTAATCGTAAAATCGCCGGTCGTGCATACCTGCAGCATTACGTGCTCTTCTAATATGCTTCCGCTTGCAGTCGGTTCATTGTCGTAACCATCTATATCCAGTTTTCTGAACTTGGAAAAATCACTTTGGAATTTGCAAACACCGACAACTTCGTGAACGGTCTTTCCTTTGCTTGTATATACGAGCTGTCCAGTCCATCCATCTGAACCCGTTGTAATTTGAAGCCAGCGAGTTTCATTAGTTGTTCTGTTGTCGTATATTGCAACCTTATATCCATATGAGGTTTTGATAGGTTTTCCATATGCTACCACAGCGTGGAACCCAGTATTTGAGTCTATATCACGGGTAAGCTCGTAAGAGAAAATACCCAAACCGCCATGTTCAAGTTTGAGTACAGTTTCTTTTAAGCCTCTATCCGTGTCTATGTAGTACACCCAGTCTTGAATGCTCGGCACATACCACGAATGCTGATACATATTGATTTTGCTTTCAACCTCAGAAATTTGCTTTGAAGTATCCTGGAAATCACGAGTTAGAATGTGCTTCGAGTTTGTCAGGGCATTTGGAGCTGGAATGTCGTGAATTGTTTTTACATTATTGCAACAATTCCCATTCAAATCAATTGTACCATTCATGTCGAGTACCGCTGCAACTGACATACCAAAACACGAACCACCACATTTTTTGGCCGCTACCTCATTAATTTTTTCTTTGTTAACACCCTCACTTTGTGCTGTGGTTTTCAACAGATTCCAATCATCTGCGGACATTAAGTAGGTCGTGTTATGGTTGCTTACCAAGTGCGTAGATGCATTACGAAAAGAGAAGGCATCCCTTGAGTTTTTGAACCCTTCGACGTTTTTGATAATACGCGCCGTAAACAAAGCACAATCCTTTCTGTTTTCCAACAGTTTGGGCTCAATTGGTTCGGTTAAAGTAGTGCGGGATAATACTCCGTACTCATATGCCCATGCGATTGGTTCGCGCGCATATTTTGAAACAGAACTATAATCAACTGCTCGAGTTATATTCTCATCATATGTTAGTGAATAACCTTTATGCCTTGCGTATCGGTATATGAATGAAATATACTGTTCACGCGTTACCGTGCCATTGGGTTTAAATGTTGTGGATGTTATGCCGGAAGCAATGTTATTAGCCACTGCCCAGCCGAGTGCATTATAATAATATGCTGTTTTAGATACATCTGTGAAAGCGTTCGCTTGATTATAGGTACCGTTATCCCCGGAAATGCGATATAGCACGGTAATAGCCATTGCCCTTGTTAACGATTCGTTTGGGGAAAACAGTGTTTGTGTCGTTCCGAACATGATACCGTTATCGCTAACATAATTGATTGCATCAAGATAATATTCTCCGATACTAATAGGTACATCGGAAAAGTGTGCTGCTAGGGAAGTGACATTGACGCCCATTAGTATGCTGAATACCAATATAAGCGCAATTAGGGTTCTTAGAGAATGTTTCATAGTTTGCATAATAAAAACCGCTTCTAAAGAGGCCTTTATTACCTCCCTTCATAAAGTGTTGACAGTTTATTGGTGGAACGTTATGTTTTTTAGATCGGCAGTAAAAAGTCACCTCGCTTTTTTCTTACTTCATTAAATTGGCAATTCGTCTTCCCCAACATTATGTTTTACTTAGGGAAATCAATGGGTAAATTTTCCGTGAAGAACAGCGGCAAAAAGTCACCTCGCTTTCTTGTGCGTATTCGTGTTGCTTTCCGAATTGCCCAAATGAATGATTAGATATATTTCACTAACTATAATAAAGTTAGATGATAGGAGCAAGGGGGGAGTGGGATGTAATTATCATCTATACTATGTTATAGCATTATAATACGATGTTTGAAATATAAAGTCAATACTTTCTTTGAAAATAATACCATTATTTTTTGCCGTTTACATTATATCACGCATTGCGGGCGTTTTCAACAATTCATGACACGGCGCGGATTCGCGGAGAATCAATTCGAAAGCGATTTGCAAAAAACCTATTGACGATCTGCCTGATTCAAATAATATAAACAACAGAACCTCCCACACCTTTGCGCGCCCTTGTGCAAACGCCCACGCGAACACGAAAAATATTTTCAAATAATTTACAAGTTACCGAAATTGCCCGGTTGCAAAAGGCGGGAAAACGTGTTAAACTAAAGGGAGCTATTGCAACCAATCGCAATGGAACTAATCAGGAAAGCGAGAACGATCATGAAAAAATCTGTCCATACCGTCCGCTGGCAAAAGCTGCTGCGCGCTATGCTGGCCGTGCTGCTGATGGCGGCATTGTGCCTGAATATGGTGGCCTGCGCCAAAAAGGACGATACCAAAGACAAGCAAACCGAATCCACAGCTTCCACCGAGGAATCCGAATCGACCGAACCGTCCGAGTCGAACGAAGAAACCGATCCAACCGATGAATCCGAGAGCGAACCGTTTGCCCCGGTCGGCACAGGCGAGGCCTCCAGCCCCGCTGCCAAGGCAACCTATTCCACCACTACCGCAGCCCCCGGCGATGCGGACATGAAAACGGTCGTTGCCACCTATGACGGCGGCACGCTGACCAACAGTGAATTTAACGTCTATTTCTGGATGGAATTTTATAACTTCCTCAATTCCGAGATGGGCAGCTACGCTTCCATGCTCGGTCTGGACCCCGATGCACCGCTCGCCGGTCAGGCATCTATGGCGCCGATCGATGAAAACGACGAAAACAGCGCGGTTATGAGCTGGGAGCAGTACTTCTTGCAGGCAACCATGCAAAACTACGCCTATTATAAGGGTCTGGAGCTGGACGCCAAGGCACAGAACTTTGTGCTGCCGGAAAGCTATCAGAAGGATTTGGACAATCTGGAGAAGAATGTCAAAGATTCCGCCACCGAAAGCGGCTATGAAACCGCCGACGAATTTGTGCAGGCTTCCTTCGGCTCCGGCACCACGTTGCAGGACTATGTGGCCTATATGACCTCTTACATCTATTCTTACGCGTACTACGAAACCGTCCTCGCGCCGCAGTGCGATGCCACAGACGAAGAAGTGACGGCCTATTTTGACGAAAACGCAGACACCTACTCCCAAAGCGGCATCCAAAAGACCGACAAGCATGACGTCAGCGTGCGCCACATCCTGATCCAGCCCGCCGAGGAGTACTCCGTTGACTCCGACGGCGACGGCAAGAACGACAGCTACACCGATGAAGAATGGGCAGCCGCCGAGGAAAAGGCAAACACCGTGTATGCCCAGTGGCAGCAGGATCCCACCGAGGAAAATTTCATCAACCTTGCCAAGGACAATTCCGCAGACGGCAACGCATCCACCGGCGGTCTGTACGAAAACGTACACCCCGGCCAGATGGTGGAGGAATTCTCCAACTGGTGCTTTGACGATACCCGCGCCACCGGCGATAATGGCATCGTAAAGACGCAGTATGGCTACCACATCATGTATTTCGTTTCCACAGCCGACACCTTCACTTGGTTTGAAACCGCAAAGTCCGATCTGGTCGGCCAGCAGCTGGGCGATTTGAGCAAGCACGTTTCCGAGCAATACACCGTTGACTTCGACTGCAACAAAATCGTCCTGTGTGACGTTGTTACCGCCAACACAGCCAAACAATAAGGAACCGCACGTCGGTTTTTGACACTCTGGGCTGCCGCACCATGACCGGTGCGGCAGCTTTTTTGCGCAATGGCCGGGGGAGGGTCGTTGCGCGGTGTCGTTTTCCGGAAAATTTCACAAATACTGTCCGGATTGTCTTGCATTTTTTATTCAAATACTGTATGATGGAAGATAGACAGACCCAAATTTGAGAAAGGCTGGGAAGAATATGAAACATTTTGGCAAACGGCTCACCGGCTTCGTGCTTGCGTTGGCGCTGGTGCTGACATCGCTGTCGGGGATCGGCAGTCTGGTCACGCCTGCCAAGGCCGCAAACGGCGGTGTGGCAGGCAGTAATCTGCCACAAATTTACATCACAATCACCGATCCCTCCTATTCCGGCGGCACGCTGAATAAGGATATGGGATATATGAAAACATCCATTGAGGTCGTTGATCCCACCGACAGCAGCCACAATCTGACGGATACCGGCGCTGAAATCAAGGTGCGCGGCAACTCCACCGCAGGCGGTGCCAAGCGGCCGTACAACTTTAAGCTGTCCGGCAAAACCGACGTGCTTGGCATGGGCAAGGGCAAAAAATGGTGTCTGCTTGCCAATATGTTCGACAAGTCTTTGATGCGCAACAAGCTGGCCTATGACTTCTGCCATGATATCGGTCTGGCGTTTACGCCGGATACCAAAATGGTGGACGTCTGGTTCAACGGCAGCTATTCCGGCTGCTACCTGCTCTCCGAGCCGATCGAGGCCAAGGCTAACCGCGTGGATATCGACATTGACAACGGCGATTTCCTGTTTGAACGCGAACGTGACCGCTACGAAAGCGGCGTCACCTACTTCAACACCCCCGTTTTCGGCCAGCGCTTTACCGCCGGCGATCCGGAGGAGTTCACGCCGGAGCAGTACACACAGCTGATGGAGCTTCTCCGCAAGGCCGAAACCGCCATGCAGTCCAACGACTACGACACCATGGCGCAGGCGATTGATTTAAATTCCTTTGTGGACTTTTACATTGCACTGGAATATTTTAAAAACGCCGACGCGGACTTCAGCTCCACCCGTTTCTATTTCCAGAACGGCATCCTCTACGCAGGCCCGGCATGGGACTTTGACCTGTCCTGCGGCAACTGCGCCGACAGCTACTATGAATACAACAACATCGGCACAACACATAACAGCTATGAGAGCTTCTATGTTTCCACCGCGATCTGGTATCAATATCTGATGCGCAACAAGCAGTTCTGCGAACAGGTTCGGGCGCGCTATCTGGAATTGCAGCCCCAAATCGTCAACCTCTATGCCGACAATGCCCTTGGCACAAACCGAATCGACCGCCTGCTGAACGAATGCGGCGTCAGCTTTGCCGCCAACTGGACGGTTTGGAAGGAAAATTCTCAGGACAGCGGCATTGAACGTGTGCCGGAAAAGACGTTTGCGGAAAACGTTGCCTACCTGCGCAACTGGCTGCGCCTGCGCAACGAATGGATGCTCAACGCCATCAACAACAAAACGTCCTTCCTGCCCCCCGTTGGCATGATCGACGGCGTTTACACATTCTCGATCGACGAACAGATGATCGATGCAAGCCAGAGCAGCCCCGCACTCGCCGGTGCATCCCATACGGACGCGCAGCGCTTTGTGGCGCAGAAATACGACGGCTACTACTCCCTGCGCAGTCTGCAAACCGGCAAATACCTGATGCCCAGCGGCAATAACGTGGTGCTGCAATCCTCGTCCAACCCGGTGGTTTGGGCGGTTGACACCAATGACGACGGCACCTTTACCCTCGCCAACCGAAGCAACACCAACATGGTTTTGACCTGCTCCAACGGCCGGCTGCGTATGCAAAGCGCCGTGGACGACGACCCCTCCCAGTGCTGGAAGGGCGAGGTGCAGAATGTGCTGACTGACGGCGTATACAAGCTGGCTTCCAACGGCAACAGCACCTACGTTCTCAACGTGGAGGGCAACTCCACCGAGAACTGCGCCAACGTCTACATCTGGAACCGCAGCAACAACAAGGCCGATCAGTTTGTATTTGAATCGCTGCCCGACGGCTTCTATACCGTTCGTGCGCTACACTCGAATTACTATCTGAACGTTTCCGGCGCATCCAGAAGCGAGGGTGCAAACCTCATCCAGTATGACGACACCTCCGCACCGGACAACCAAATCTGGTCTGTCGTGCCGAACACCGACGGCAGCATCAGCTTGGTTTCCTACCTCAGCGGGCTTTATGTGGACATCGCCAGCGGCACCAACGCCAACGGCACCAACGTCCGGATGTGGACGGGCAACGGCACCAATGCCCAGAAATGGAAGCCCGAGATCCAAAAGACCATCCAGGACGGCGTATATCAGGCCGATTTTGAGCAAAGTCAGCTCGGCAAGGCGCAGGATGATGTTGCCCTCCTGCCCGCCACCACGGACAACAATACAAAACTCGTCATTCAAATGCAAGGCACCGGCGAATACACCGTTCGCTTTGTTTCCGACAACAGCTACCTCGGCGCATCCGCAATTCCCGGCAGCGACATTTTAGCAAACGGCGATGCACAGAAATGGAGCATCGTACCCGACCATGACGGCACCTATCACCTTGTCAGCTTTGACGGAAATCTCCAGCTGACCCGTGGCGAAACCGACCTCGTTGCCGGTCATGCCGTCTTTGGCAGCGCGCAGATGTGGGCATTGAAGCCGGCTTCCATCGGCCTGGACGGCGTGTACACCGTTAGCACCACCGTCAACAGTGCATATCTACTGGACATCGGCGAAAACGACACTTCCGGCGCAAAGCTGCAAGTCGCCAGACCGAACGCCATCACCGACAGCCAAAAGTGGATCTTGCAGAGCCGCGAGGACAGATATTATGTCCTGCGCTCGCTGTACTCCGGCCGTATGATTGCAGCCGATTCCGCTGCTGTTTCCAACGGCATCCGGGTCGCGCAGATCTCCGACGGCGAAACCGCCGACACCTTGGCACGCTGGCAGCTGATCCCCAATGTGGACGGCACCTACAGCCTGCTTTGCATGGCAAGCGGCCTGTACCTGCAACTGAGCGGCGCTTCGGCCTATACCGGCTGTGCCGTCAATTTGAACAGACGCAACGACACGGCAGCAGCTCAGAAATGGACACTCAACAGCCGTTTTGCCTGCATGGACGACGGCACCTATCCCATCAAAACCAACGATTCCGCCCTCACGCTGACGGACGGCAGCCTCTCCATGGACGCCTACACCGGCGCGGAGAACCAGCAGTTTGTCATCACCCATACCGCCGATGCGTATTACACCATCGCCACGGCAGACGGCAAATATCTCTCCGGCTCCGGAAAGACACTGGCACTGGCCGAGGACGGCAGCGCCGATGCTTGCCTGTGGACGCTGCTTCCCAACCCGGACGACACCTGCACCTTTGTCTGCAAGGCCACCGGCCACAGCCTGGATGAAACGCTGGCGCTGCTGCCCGGCACCGGCACGGGTGACCAGAAATTCCAGTCCGGCCCGCACCGCCACAAATATGTCGGCACGACCACAAAGCCCACCTGCCTGGAAGCAGGCTACACCACCTACACCTGCACGGAATGTGGCGACAGCTACACGGCCGATGAGGTTCCCGCCCTGGGACACAACCCGGTCGTTGACCCGGCCGTGGAACCCAACTGCACGCAGACCGGCCTGACCGAGGGCAGCCACTGCGAACGCTGCGGCAAGGTTTTGGTCGAGCAGCAAACCGTCCCCACCCGCCACCAGCCCGTGGATGACCCGGCCGTGGAGCCGACCTGCACCAGCTACGGTCTGTCGGCAGGTAGCCACTGCGCCATCTGCGGTCAAACCATCGTTCCGCAGACCGTCATCCCCGGCGGACACGTGATCGTGCAAAATATTGCAGTCGAGCCGACCTGCACCACGGAAGGCCTGAGCGCAGGCAGCTATTGCACCCGCTGCGGTATGACCTTTGGCGGCCGCGAGGTTATCCCGGCACTCGGCCACGAGTGGGACGCAGGTGTCAGAACCCAGCCCACCTGCACCGAGCCTGGCCACATCACCTACACCTGCACCCGCTGCCACGAGCAGTCCACCGATACACTGCCTGCAACCGGTCACCAGCCCGTCACCGATCCCGGAACCCCCGCCACCTGCACCGAATCCGGCCTGACAGACGGCATCCACTGTGCGACCTGCGGCGCAGTGATCACCGCACAGGAAGTCATTCCCGCAACCGGCCATCAGCCTGTCACCGACCCCGGAACCCCCGCCACCTGCACGCAGGACGGCCTGACCGATGGTAGCCACTGTGCAACCTGCGGTGCAGTGATCACCGCGCAGGAAGTCATTCCCGCAACCGGCCACCAGTCCGTCACCGATCCCGGAAAGCCCGCAACCTGCACCGAATCCGGCCTGACAGACGGCAGCCATTGCGCAGTTTGTGATGCAATCTTGACCGTTCCGGAGCCGACTCCCGCGCTTGGACACGATTGGGATGCCGGCGTTGCGATTCCCAACGAAATCTGTTCCGCCGTCAACGATATGAAATACACCTGCCGCCGCTGCGGAGAAACGCAAATCATCGGCAGCACAGAGGGTCACGCCGTTGTAGTCGACCCCGCAGTGCCTGCCACCTGCACGCAGGACGGTTTGAGCGAGGGCAGCCACTGCTCTGCTTGCGGCACGATCATCGTCCCGCAGCAGGTCATTGCGGCAACCGGCCACAGCGTTGTCACCGACCCGGCAAAATCCGCCACCTGCACACAAGACGGCTTGACCGAAGGCAGCCATTGCAAGACCTGCGGCTTGGTACTCACCGCGCAGGAAACGATTCCCGCACTGGGACACGACATGGTTTTGACCTCGCATGTGGACTGCACGGAGGTTGACGATGGCTATGACCAATTCACCTGCCAGCGCTGCGGCTATGTCGCACGCGAAGCCATCCCCGCAACCGGCTGCCCCAGCACCGCCTTTGACGATGTGGATCGCAGCAAGTGGTATCATGCAAGCGTTGACTACATGGTATCCATGGGCTATATGCAAGGAATGACCACACATTACTTCGGGCTGACCGAAAACGTGACCCGTGGCCAGCTTGTGGCAATCCTGTACCGCATCGCAGGAAGCCCGGATAGCGCGCAATGGACGCATCCCTTCACCGATGTCGCCGACAATCGGTTCTATTCCAAGGCTGTCGCCTGGGCATACGGCAACAAGGTCGTCGCCGGTATCAGTAAGACGCAATTTGCACCGAATCAACCGGTCACCCGCGAACAGCTGGCGTCGATTTTGTACCGCAGCAAGGGACAACCGGCCGTGTCGGGCGATTACCTGGCCGACTTCCCGGATCGCGCAAGCGTATCGAAGTATGCCGTACCCGCCATCAACTGGGCGGTTCGCACCGGCCTGATCAGCGGCAACCAACTCGGCAGCACCGTTCTTCTCCAACCCAAAGATAACGCCTCGCGCGCACAGTGCGCATCGATCCTCCACCGCTTCCTCACAAAAACGGGGAACTGATTTAACGTGTAAAAACTACAAGCCTGCCCAAACAGGGTAGGCTTGTAGTTTCAGGCGGCGAAGAACATTGCCGGGCTTAGGCGGCACATCATCAACGCCGGCCATGGCCTGCCCGCTTTGCCGCACAGGGCAACGCGCTGTGCGATACATACCGAAAAAAATAACTGCGGAGGGGACACGTTTGGAAATCCGACAGATCACGCAGAACAAAAAACAGTTTCTCCCCCTGCTGCTGGCGGCAGACGAGCAGGAGGATATGATTGACCGCTACCTTGACAAAGGCACAATGTTTGTGCTTGACGACAACGGCATTCGATGCGAATGTGTCGTTACGGACGAGGGCGGCGGGATTCTGGAAATCAAGAATCTTGCCACCGTGCCGGGCTTTCGGCGGTGCGGTTATGCAAGCGCACTGATCGACTGGATCGCCGCAAGCTATCGCGGGCAATACGCCATCTTGCAGGTCGGAACAGGCGACAGCCCGCTCACGGTACCGTTTTATGAAAAATGCGGCTTTGTCCGCTCTCACTGCGTGAAAAATTTTTTCACCGACAACTACGACCACCCGATCTGGGAGTGCGGCCGCCAATTGGTCGACATGGTCTACCTGCAAAAAACGCTCTAGGGAACCTCCAAGGCTCCGCTATGTAATCAAACTTTTTGACAAGCTAAGGGCTGCCACGCATGAGTGTGTGGCAGCCCGGTTTGCATTATTCAAGATTCAGATGTTTCCGCAAAATGCGTTCGGTGACAAAGAAGTAGATGCAGCCGATCACCGCAAGAACCACGGAGAGGAAGCTAAAGCCCAGTGCGATGCAGCCGGCGGGGGTAAAGGAGGCCAGGAAATGGTCAATGCCGTCAGCAATCGGGGTGCTGGTGCAAACCATCACAATGCTGACCGTCACAACCTCCACCAGAACGTTCAAACCGTAATAGAACAAGACGGAGAAAAGAACCCGCTTGCTGCGTGCCAGATGACCGACCGCGCAGGCTAAGTAAATCTTCAGCAGTTCCGTGGCCAGCGCGCAGGCCAGCATAACGATGCACAAAATGAGGTTTCCGGTGGTCATAAAGGACGAATCGGAGTAGAACAGATCGCGAAGCGTTCCCAAGGGATCCTTTGCGATCAGGGAAAGCGAAAAAACGCTCAGCGTGATCGTAATTGCGCAGGTATTCTCCTGCGTCAGCTTGTTGTTGTTCGTAACCTTGATACCCACATTGAGGACAAGACCAGATGTTCCATGCGTTTCATCCGGGATGACGAT
>CAMDZY010000018.1 GCA_945910975.1 uncultured Clostridia bacterium
TTTTAATATATATTGACATTTCATACAATATCATGTACAATTCACTTATGCCGGATAGGCAAAAGAGTATAAACCGCAAAGGAGAGAGAAAAATGATTTGTAATCAGTGCGGGGCAAACTGCCCGGAGGGAGTTAAATTTTGTGACCAATGCGGAACGCAACTGGTTCGCGAAGAAGCCGCAGAAGCGCCTGCTGACGCCACAACCCCTTCTGAAGCACCGCAGCCGGCGCCAGTCCCAACCATGAGATGCCCCGTTTGCGGAAAGCAAACAAACCGCAACCTGCAGCTGTGCGAGTATTGCGGCGCAGATCTTGAGAGAACCAAGCGGCAGATTGAAGCGCAGCGCCGGAGAGAAAAAGAACGGCGTGCATTAGAATATGCTCGCACGGAAATGCGGAAAAAGTGCCGGAAGCAGCATATATGGACGAGCATTCTGTGCGGCTTGATGGGGCTGCTCTGGTTTGTGGACACCGCAAGTGCTGCCGATGGCTATATTTCATATTCCTTGTATGATGCATTTGACGGCGGATTTTGGGCGATTTGTGCGCTCCTCTTCTCCTTTTGGGGCGCGTTTTTGGTGTTTTCCGCTGTGGATGCGGATGCTTATCAACCTTCGTTCCTTTACAGATTCGTGTTTGTAATGGCTTACCTGTTTAATTTAATCGGCCTATGGACATTTATTGGCATACCAATTTTGGAACTTTTCAATGGCGAAGAAGCACGTATTCTCTATTTCACAGATTTCCCTTATGCAGTCGGAATCTCTTTCTTCGGCATTGTTTATATTGCGATTGTAATTACATACTGCGTTGTTTTGGGGTATTTTACAAGAGCATATAAAAAGTGCCGGCGATAATATTCGCATTCCTATTGACACGCAAAAAGACACAGTGCCAAATGATTCGGCCTGTGTCTTTTCTTTTGTGGCTTACATCAGTCGGTCATGGTTGCGTCTACCAACTGGCAATATGTATTTTCGCCCTCCTGATAGGTTTCAAAGACGCCCTCTACCGTAATTTCCGTGCCAAGCTCGGGGTAGTCTTCCGGGTAGGTGCGGGAATCCTTTGTGACAAACTCGATGCCCTGGGAGCAGCACGCGGTCGCATCGGCGATCAGGCAGGCAAAATAATTCCTGCTATCGCCTTCGTACACGGCAAACTGTCCCTGCATCCGCACGGTTTTGCCAATGTAGTTATCCGGCGCGGTGACCATGTTGTAGACCTCGGAGTAGACCATGGTGCTGCTCAGCGCGGTCAAATCCACGTCGATTCCGGACGGTTCATCCGAGGACGGTGGGGGTGCATCCGTTACGCTTTGCATGTCAACCGCTGCCGTTGGCAGCGTGCCCGGTTCGGTGGTGCTGCCGCCTTGTTCGCTCTTTGCACAGGCGGACAGGAGCAGCAGACACACCATCAAAATTAAAATGCGTTTCATCCTTTTCTACCTCCAAATATCATTCCCGCAAGGGAAAAAATTGCAAATGCCACCAAGTCTACTGCCACAATCGTGGAGCCGACCGGGGTTCCTGCCAAAATTGCAATCAAAATGCCCAGCAGCGCACACGTGACCGAAACGATGGCCGAGCAAACCGTCACTGCACGGAAGCTCTTGAACACTCGCATGGCGCACATGGCGGGGAAAATCACCAGAGCGGAAATCAATAGAGAGCCGACCAGATTCATCGCCAACACAATAATAACGGCAATGATTACGGCAATGAGCAGATTGTACAGATTGGTGCGCGTTCCGGTGGCGCGGGCGAAGGCTTCATCAAAGGTGATGCAGAAAATTTTGTTGTAAAACAGCACAAATACCGCTACCACCACCAGCGACAGTCCCACGCACAGCCAAACCTCAGACGGCTGCAGCGTGAGAATGGAGGTTGCGCCAAACAAGGTGGAGCAGACATCGCCGGACAGGTTGGACGAGGATGCAAACAGGTTCATCAGCAAGTAGCCGATGGCAAGGGCGCTGACCGAGATCATCGCCACGGCGGCATCACCCTTGATTTTTGCATTTTGACCGGTGCGCAGCAGCAAAATTGCGCAAATGATGGTGACGATCAGCACCAGCGGCATATTATTGGTCAAATTCAGCACCGACGCCAGCGACATTGCACCAAACGCCACGTGCGACAGCCCATCGCCGATGAACGAGAACCGCTTCAGCACCAGTGTGACGCCGAGCAACGAAGAACACAGCGCAGTCAGCACGCCCACGATCAGGGCATACTGAACGAATGGATACTGCAAATACAGTGACAGCTTCTCAAGCATTCGGCTCATCTCCTTCCGATGCGGCAAAGCCGATATCGCTTTGCAGATATTCCTGCTTGCTGCCAAAAAACAGCGTTTTGCCGATGTGCAGGACGTGGCTGGCATAGGCAATGGCCGCCGACAGGTCGTGGGAGATCATAATAATCGTGATACCCTCGCGATTGAGCGCGGCAATGGTGCGGTACATTTCCGCCGTTGCCTTGGGGTCAAGCCCCGCGACCGGTTCGTCCAGCAGCAGCATCTTCCGCGTGGCGTTAAGTGCACGTGCCAGCAGCACACGCTGCTGCTGACCGCCGGAAAGTTCCCGGTAGCAGCGCCTTGCCAGCGCTTCGATGCCCATTTTTTTCATGTTCTCTACCGCCAACTGCTTTTCCGCGCGGTTGTAAAACGGTCGCAGGCCGCAACCGGACTGGCAACCGGACAGCACGACCTCCCACACGGAAGCGGGAAAATCCTTTTGTGCCGCCGTTTGCTGGGGCAGATAGCCAATTTCATTGGGGCGCAGGCCGTCGTCGGTGATGATTTCCCCATGCAGCGGTAACTGCAACCCAAGCAGCGTCCGCATCAGGGTACTTTTACCGGAGCCGTTTTCGCCCACCACGCACAAATAGGTGCCGGCATCAACGGAAAAATTCAGCCCTTTCACAATGGCCTTGCCATCATAGCCAAGGGATAAGTCCTTGCAAATAAGCTGCGACATGGATCATTCCCCTCCTTCCAGCGCCGCTTGCAGCGCCGTGAGGTTCGATTTCATGATATCCAGATAGCTTGCGCCGTCCACCACGCGGGTAGCTGTGACGGATTGCATGGAATCCATGCTCAAAATTTGCTGATCCTTACTTTGCGTATTGTCAATGATCGTCTGCGCAATCTTTTGGTCGCTGCCCTCCAGCGTCAGCACGGTGCGGAGCTGTAGCTCGTCCACCTTTCCGGCCAGAAAGGTGATCGTTTCAAAGCTGGCCTCCGTTTCCGCCGAACAGCCGGAAAACGCAGCGTAATAGTTTAAGCCATAGTCATCTGCGAGGTAGCGGAATGGGAAGCGGTCGCCAAAAAGCAGCGTCTTTTGCTTGGCGTCATCCACTGCGGCCTGATATTCCCCGTCCAGCGCGGCAAGCTGCTGTTGGTAGGCGGCCACATTGGCGCGATATGTATCGGCATGGTCGGCATCCAGCTTGCACAGGGCATCGGCAATGGTTTGGCACAGCGTTCCGGCGTTCTTGAGGGACAGCCAGATATGCTCGTCATAGGCGGTTTCCTCTTCTTCCTCCTCGTCGGCTTCCATGCCCTCTACGACTTCTTCCTCCTTGGCACTGCTGCCCAGCGCATCAAGCAGGTTTATGGCGACCATATCCTTGTTGGCGGCCTGTGCCAGCACATCCTCCACCCAACCGTCGGATTCGCCGCCTACATAGAGAAACAAATCGCAGTTGGAAACCGTCAGAATATCATCCGCTGTCGGCTGATAGCTGTGCAGGTCCACACCGTTGTCCAACAGCAACGTCACATCGGCCTCCTGCTCGCCCAAAATTTGGCGCACCCAGTCGTACTGCGGGAAAACGGTCGCAACAATTTGCAGCCGATCTTCCGATTTCAATGTGCCGCCATTGCCGCAGGCAGTCAAAAGAAGTGCAAACAGTAAAACAAAAATCCCAATTTTTTTCATGATAAACCCTCCAAAATGCGAGATACGGACTACTACGCAAAATAACTTTGCATAAAAATGGGTATAAAAAGCCAAGGGATGGGCGCAAAGCGCCAAAGCCTGCCCCAGGGCAGACCATTCCCTTGTCTGAGTTATGTTTAATTGGAGAGTTTTACTTTGAGCGCAGTCAGCGTGCAGCCGTGCGCGCAGTCGGGTCGGGTGGTAACGTGCAGTCGGTCAGACCACAACACAAGCGCAACCGCCATGCCGCCGGTCACGCTGACGATTCCCTGCAACAAGCTGCGGCAGACATTCAGCTGCGCGCAGACCGGGCAATTTGCACCAATGCAGTCGTGCCCGGATTCGGCCAAAATATAACAGGTACAGGCAAGAAGGGTCAGCAGCGCAATCAGCAGCAAAATTCTTGCACGGCGTCTGGCATTTTGCATGGCGCATTCCCTCCTTTCCGATCTTACCCATAAGTTTAACACACAGATCGTCGAAAATCAATCTATTATTTGCCCGATAACCCCCTGTAAAATTTTATTTTGAATTTTCCTGACCAAATGTAGCATTTCGAGCGAAAATCTGCTATAATGCGTATGAAGCAAACCAAATAAGCCCGTTATGGATCGGGGCAGAAGGGATGGACATTATGAGATATGGCTTTGGCGTTGACGTGGGCGGCACCACGGTTAAGCTGGGCTTTTTTTCCGAAGTGGGAGATTTGATTGAAAAATGGGAAATTCCCACCAATATCACAGACGAAGGCCGGCAAATTTTGCCGGACATTGCAGCTGCCATTGCAGACTGTCTGGCACGTTCCGGCGTGGCAAGCGCGCAGGTGCTGGGCATCGGCATTGGCGTTCCCGGCCCTGTGAATGACGAGGGTGTGATCAATCGCTGTGTCAACTTGGGTTGGGGCGTTTTCAATCTAGAACAGACGCTGCAATCGCTGACCGGCCTGCCGGTCAAGGCAGGAAACGATGCAAACTTAGCCGCACTGGGCGAGGTCTGGAAAGGCGGCGGCATGGGCAGCCAACACACGCTGCTGGTGACGCTCGGCACCGGCGTAGGCGGCGGTCTGGTGCTGAACGGCAAAATTGTTGCCGGTTCGCACGGCGTTGCCGGAGAGATTGGACACATTACCGTCAACCCCTCCGAAACCGCCTGCTGCACCTGCGGCAAAAAGGGCTGCGTGGAGCAATATGCCTCCGCCACCGGAATCGTGCATCTTGCCAAACGTTATCTCAGTGAGCATCTGCAGCCTTCTGCTTTGCGGGATATGGGTGATTTTTCGTGCAAGGATGTGTTTTCCTGCGCGGCACAGGGCGACCAATTGGCGCAGGCCGCGCTAAATCAGGCATATGATTACTTGGGCATGGCCATTGCCGATGCGTGCTGCATTTTTGACCCCGGTCTGGTACTACTCGGCGGCGGCGTTTCTAAGGCCGGTCAAGTCTTGCTCGACGGCGTCACCGCACGCTTCCGCGCGCATATGTTCCACGCCAGCAAGGACACGCGCCTTGCTCTGGCCACGCTGGGCAACGACGCCGGTATCTACGGCGGCTTCCGGCTGGCGCTGAGCGAATTTGGCTCGTAAAATATTATTTTTAACCCCTGATGCGGATTTCCAGTCCGCATCAGGGGTTTGTTTTTCATATTACATTGAAAAAAGGCACTCCGTAAAAATGCCGCAAACAATCATGCCGACGATCCATTTTTTGATAGAAAACATCGTGAATAGCGGGAATCCGCCGAAGTCGAGATTCCGCTATTCACGATGGGGTTTATTCCAGCTTAAAAGGTGGGTTTTACGTGCCAAATTTCGTCCGCGTACTGGCGGATGGTGCGGTCGGCGGAGAATTTGCCGGCGGACGCCACGTTCATCAGGCACTTGCGGCCGAAGGTGCGGCGGTCGCGGTAGTCGCGGTTGGCTTGCAGCTTGGCCTGCATATAAGAATCGTAGTCCTTGAGGGTGAAATAATGGTCGGGTCTGTGCCAGCTTGCGCCGTCCAGCAGCGCCGTGTGCAGTTCGCGCAGCTCGTCGTCGGTTTCCACCGTGCCGTCTACCAGCGTGTCAATGGCGCGGCGCAGGTGCGCATTGGATTCATAAATATCACGGCTGCGGTAGGTATTGCGGATGGCGTTGATCTCATCGACGCTGGCGCCGAACGGGTAGTTATTTTCCTCGCCTGCCTGCTCCATGATTTCGATGTTGGCGCCGTCGCGAGTGCCAAGCGTCACCGCGCCGTTGAGCATCAGCTTCATGTTGCCGGTGCCGGAGGCCTCTGTACCGGCAGGAGAGATTTGCTCGGAGATATCGGCAGCGGGGATGATCTTTTCGGCATAGGAGCAGTTGTAGTTCTGCACAAAGACGACCTTCAATTTATCTGCAACTGCCGGATCGCTGTTGATCAGCTTTGCCACGCGGTTGATATAACGGATCGTCGCCTTGGCGCGGGCATAGCCGGGCGCAGATTTTGCACCGAAAATAAAGGCGGTAGGCGTAAAGCCGGTCAAAGAGCCGTCCTTCAGGGACAGGTAAATGTCCATGATCGACAGGGCGTTCATCAGCTGCCGCTTGTACTCATGCAAGCGCTTGACCTGTACGTCAAAGATGAAGTTGGGGTCGATATCCACGCCCTCGTGCTCCTGAATAAAGTCGGCCAGCTGCAATTTTTTTGTATACTTAATGCCGTTGAAGCGGTCAATGGTGCGGCGGTCGATCATCGGCTTGAGCTGCTCCAGCTGATCCAGATCGCTGAGGAAGCCCTCGCCCACTTTGGCTTCGAGCAGCTCTGTCAATTCGGGGTTGCACAGGCCAAGCCAGCGGCGCGGCGTGATGCCGTTGGTCTTGTTCTGGAAGCGGTCAGGATAGACGGCGAACCATTCCTTGAACAGGTCGTGCTTGAGGATCTCGGAGTGGATGGCTGCCACGCCATTGACGTAACTTGCAACATAAACCGACAAATTTGCCATGTGCGCCGTGTTGTCCTTGACAATATACAGCTCCGGATGCTCGCTTTTCAGCTTTGCATCGATTTTCAGAATGATGTCCACGATTTCCGGCACAACAGAGCGCATCAGATCAAGGTTCCACTTCTCCAGCGCTTCGCTCATGACGGTGTGGTTTGTGTAGGAGAATGTGCGCTGTGCAACGTCAAATGCTTCGTCAAAGGACAAGCCTTCGTTTTGCAGCAGACGGATCAGTTCCGGGATGGACATGGCGGGGTGCGTGTCGTTGAGCTGAATGGCGTTCATCTCTGCAAAGTGGCGCAGGTCGCTGCCATAGTTCTCTTTATAGGTGCGCAGAATATCCTGCAACGACGCAGAAGAAATGACATACTGCTGCTTGACGCGCAGACGCTTGCCCTCATAGTTGGAATCGTTGGGGTAAAGCACGCGGGTGATGTCCTCGGCCTTGTTCTTCGCTTCCAGTGCGCGCTGATAGTCCTGCGCATTAAAGGCATCGAAGTCCAGCTCGTTGATGGCCTCGCACTGCCACAGACGCAGGGTGGCGATGTTGGACGTTTCGTAGCCGATGATCGGCACATCATAGGGCACCGCCAGAACGGTCTGGTCTGCAAATTCGATGGTGACGGCATGGTTGTAGCGGCGGAAGCTCCACGGATCGCCAAAGCGTGTCCAGTCGTCCGCCAACTCCTTTTGGTTGCCCTTTTCGTCGAAGCGCTGTTTAAACAGGCCAAATTTGTAGCGCAGGCCATAGCCTGTCAACGGCAAATTCTGCGTGGCGGCAGCGTCCATAAAGCAAGCAGCCAGACGGCCAAGGCCGCCATTGCCGAGTGCGGCGTCCTCAATTTCTTCCAGGCACGCCAGATCGACACCCTTTTTCATAAACAGTTCGTCCAGTTCGTCCAAAATTCCCAGATTATAGAGGTTGGAATACACCGAGCGGCCGATCAGATACTCGGCAGAGAAATAATAGGCCTGACGGCCGCTGTTGCGCGCCTTTTTCGACTGTGTCCAAGTGTCGTTTATCTCCATCATCACAGCCTGGCCCAGTGCATCGTGGAACTGCTGCGCGGTGCAGGTTTCCAGCGTGGCATCATGATTATACTTCAGCATTGCCTCTGTCCACTGAACTATACGGTTCGAGTCATAAGTCATATCGAAAAATCTCCATTTATATAAAATAGTATGGGTCAAAAAGCAGTTTTGCCGACCCACTTTAAGCAAAATCATTTATATTATGCGCGATAGAGCGGAAAAATGCAAGAGATTTGGCAAAATTTCTCCGTCGCAACACAAAAAAACTTTTCAAAGAAAAAAAATATTGTACAAAACAGAAAAAATACTTGACACCGACTGTGCCCTATGCTAAAATAACTTGGTAAAACAAAGAAGGTTCGGCACACCTCACCTCCAGCCTACGGCAAAGAGGTTCACATCGTCCCGCGGGCAGATTTGCGCGCGGAGTCTGTACGCAGGTGCTGTCGGCAACTGCGTTTTTTTATTTGTAAACGGAGGTGTTTCCCCATCGCTAAATTAGAACATCAGCTCAATGGCGAGATTCGTGACAAAGAGGTTCGGGTCATCGGCAGCGACGGTACCATGCTGGGCATCATGTCCGGTGTGCAAGCGTTGGAAATGGCCGAGCAGCAGGAATTAGATCTGGTGAAGATTTCTCCCAACGCCGTTCCGCCCGTGTGCAAAATCATGGACTACGGTAAGTTCCGTTTCGATCAGATGAAGAAAGAAAAGGAAGCCCGGAAGAATCAACGCACCGTAGAGGTCAAAGAGATTCGCATGTCCCCCGGCATCGACACCAATGATTTCAACGTAAAAATGAAAAACGCCATTCGTTTTCTCAGTGACGGCAACCGGGTGAAGGTTTCTGTGCGGTTCCGCGGCCGCGAAATGGCACATACCGACATTGGGGAAAAGCTGCTGGTCAAATTCGGCGAAGGTTGCGCTGAGGTGGCCAACGTGGACAAAAATCCCAAGCTCGACGGGCGCTTTATGACCATGTTCCTCAGCCCCAAAAACGGCAAATAAATCATCAACGCTTATCATACGGAAGGAGTTACCAATATGCCTAAGCTCAAGACGCACAGCGGTGCGAAGAAAAGATTCAATCTGACCAAAACCGGCAAAGTTAAGCGCGCTCACGCTTTCAAAAGCCACATCCTCACCAAGAAAGACACCAAGCGTACCCGTCGCCTGAGAAGCACGACCTACGCAGATGTCACCAACCAGGAAGCCATCAAAAAGATGATTCCTTACAAATAATCGGAACAGGAGGATTTACAAATGGCAAGAGTAAAAGGCGCAATGATGACGCGCAAAAGAAGAAATAAAACCCTGAAGCTGGCAAAGTCCTACTGGGGTTCTAAGAGCACGCACTTTAAAATGGCTAAGCAGGCCGTTAAGAAGTCTGCTGTGTATGCATACACCGGCCGCAAGCTGAAGAAGAGAGATTTCCGCAGACTGTGGATCACCCGTATCTCCGCAGCGGTGAAGCCCCTCGGCATGAACTATTCCACCTTTATGAACGGTCTGAAGAAGGCCGGCATCGAGATGAACCGCAAGTCCCTGTCCGAGATGGCCATCCACGACAGCGTTGCATTTGCAAAGCTGGTTGACGCAGCAAAGGCCGCTCTTTAATTTATATAGGTACACAAGGGGCTGTCCCGACACAATGTGTTTGGGTGCAGCCCTTTCGCTTTGAGATATGGACAACATTCGATTGATCGCGCTGGATTTGGACGGCACGCTGCTGGACAGTCAAAAGCAGCTGAGCCGCAAAAATGCAGCCGCATTAGAACAGGCCGCCGCTATGGGAATCGCCATCGTTCCCACAACCGGCCGCTTTTTTAAGGGTATGCCGGAGGTCATTCAGGCACTCCCCTATCTGCGCTATGCCATCACGATGAACGGCGCGGAAATTTATGACGTAAAACGTCAGATTGCGCTGAGCCGGGAGGAAATTCCAGTTGCGCAGGCGGTTGCGCTTATGGATTATCTTGACGACTATCCGGTGATTTATGACTGCTACATGGACAGCCGGGGCTGGATGACTGCTTCGATGCAGGAGCAGGCCGAACAATTCACCGACAATCCGCACTATCAAAAAATGCTGCGCACTCTGCGCACGCCTGTGCCGGGGCTGAAAACATTTTTGCTGGAACGGAACCGGAGCGTACAAAAGGTGCAGTTTTTTGTAAAGGACTTGCAGTTGCGGGAGTGGCTCATGCAGGAGCTGCCACAGCGTTTTCCTGCGCTGTCCGTTTCCAGCTCTTTGGAAAATAACGTAGAAATCAACAGCGCCAATGCAACCAAAGGGTACGCGCTCCAAACCTTGGCCACCGAGCTGGGGCTTTCGCTTTCCCAGACCATGGCGATCGGCGACGGGCTAAACGACTTGTCGATGATTTGCACCGCCGGAATCGGTGTGGCGATGGGTAACGCCTGTCCCGCTGTGAAAGCTGCCGCAAAAGCGCACACGACCTCCTGCGATGAGGATGGTGTGGCCGCAGCGATTGCACAATATTGTCTGAATGCAACGTAAACCCCCGCAACCTGTATGGGTTGCAGGGGTTTGTGAATCAATGATTGCCGCAGGAACCGCCGCAGCCGTGTGTGCCGCAGGTGTGCGCTCCGTCGGCGTGATTGTGCTCATGATGAGAGCATTTGACATCGGGGTTGAAGTCCAGCGTGCCGGCAAGCAGCGCCTTCACGGCTTCGTCTGCACTGCCGCTGACGCCGCCATAGAGCCGGATCCCGGCATTTGCCAGCGCAGTCTGTGCGCCGCCGCCAATGCCGCCGCAAATCAGCACGTCCACGTGGAGCGCCTGCAAGATCCCGGCCAGTGCGCCATGGCCGCTGCCATTGGTGCTGACTACCTCGCTGGCGGTAATTTTGCCATCTGTGACATCATAGAGCTTAAATTGCTCGGTGTGACCAAAGTGTTGGAAGATTTGTCCGTTTTCATAGGTTACTGCGATCGTCATAATATCCTCTCCTTTTGATGCATTGGGGATTCGCTTTTTATAGCAGTCGTGCCTTGGGCAGGCGCTGTTGAAGCCGTCGCAAAGGCGGTAATCGCCGCCCTCAATGCGCAAAGGCAGACCGTCTACAAGGGCATCGGCGATTTTTTCCCGCGCGGTTTCGTATATTTTCTGAACGGTTGTCCGTGCAACGTCCAGTCGCCCGGCGCATTCCTCCTGAGAAAGCCCCGCCTTGTCCATCAGCCGAATCACCTCAAATTCATCGACCGTTAGCACAACCGATGCCTTTCCGTCGGCATCCTGCGGGCAAAACGTCAGCGTTTGCGGCAAATGGCAGACGCGGCGGCATTTTGTCGGTCTGGGCATCGCGTCACCCCCTTTTTCATAAGCATCATAGCACGATTTATGGCATATGTCAACAATATTTTTTGACATATGCCATAAATAATATTACTGTGAAACCATTTGCAAAATTTGTTCCTTCGAGCGTGCGCCGACGGAAGTGTTGACAACCTTACCGTCCTTCAAAACCAGCAGCGTGGGGATGCTCATCACGCCATACTGTGCGGCCAGTTCCTTTTGCTCGTCTACGTTGACCTTGCCAACCTTGATGTCGGTGCGCTCGTGTGCAATTTCATCGATGATGGGGCTGACCATCCGGCAAGGGCCGCACCAGCTTGCCCAAAAGTCCAGAAGGACGGGTTTGGAAGAATTTAAAACCTCGGACGGGAAATTTTGCTCTGTAATTTGAATTGCTGACATTGTGTGTCCTCCTTACGATTCCGCGAATCGGGCAGCCCCGTTTGGGGTTGCCCGGTTGTTTTATGCGTCAATTTGGGAAACGGAATAGAGCAGCGACGCAGTTTGTGCGCGCGTGAGCGGGGACGTGCAGTCAGCGGCAGAAACAGGCAGCTCATGCTCGCGCATGACAGATACTGCGCTCTGCGCCCATGCGGGGACTGCGGAATCCTCCGCGAACACTTCGGTTGCGCCGGTTGTGTTCAGATGCATCATATTCTGCAAAATGACGGATGCACTGGCATAGGTGATCGGGTCGTTGGGACAGAAAACCAGTCCGGCATCGCTGCGGAAGCCGTTGATATATCCGTGCCGCATTGCAGACGCAAGATAGGGTTGCATCCAAGCCGGTGCATCCGCTTCGTCCGCAAAGCCGGATTTCAAGCCGCTGTCGGCAGGCTCTGCTTCCAGCAGCTGCATGGCCATCACCAAAAATTCGCCGCGGGAAACAATGGCATCCGGATAAAAGCAGGTTTCACTGCCCACATGGCTGCCGGAATAAATGCCGGTTTCCTGCATCCATGCGGCCTCAAACGCACTGTCATTGCCGACCAGATCGGAATAGGTGGTCTGCTCCACCGGCTTGAGGATTTCAATGGATACCGTGGCAGGCTCCGAGGTGTTGCCGTCGGCATCCGTTGCCGTGTAGGTGAAGGAATCGGAGCCGACCTTGTTTTTCTGCGGGGTATAGACAAATTTGCCGCCCTCGGAAAGTTCGACCGTGCCGAGCTTCGGCTGCGTTTCAACGGAAAAGGTCAGCTCTCCGCCACCCTCATCGGTTGCCTGCAAAATGCCGTCGTTGGCAATGTTTTTATAGGTTTCGAGCTTCAGATTTTTGGCAACGGGAATGCCCGCCTTACCGGAACGGATGTTGATGGTCAGTCTGGCATCATCGCCAAGCTGATTTCCGTAAATGGGCAAGTACGTCATAACTGCCTGCGCATCGTCGGCGCAGCAGGTTTTTAAGGTGAGCGCAGTCATGGCATCGCGGGTCAGCACATCGCCGGAACGAATGACACGATCGCCGCAGCAGATTTTGCCGATGGACTGGTCGGGAACCGACAGAACAAAAATGCCGCTCACTTCTTCGTCTGTAAATTCGCTTTCACCGAAGCAATAAACGGACGTGCCGGCGCTGCAGCTGTCTGCGGCAAGCGCAGTGGTAGACAGGCAAAACGCCGTCACCAGCGCAACGCACAGGCAAACGGATTTGCAAAAATAGCCTTGCATGGGAAATACCTCCTGATAAATTCTACAAGGCTATTGTTTGCCGATTTTTTCAAAATATACCAGCACCACACAACTTTTAAAAGGCGGCGCCAAAGCAAATGCATTGGCGCCGCCCTGAATACAATTATAATTATTTCTTTCCGCCGTTCATTTCGCGCATGGCGTCGCGCTTGGACAGGTTGACACGACCCTTTTCGTCGATTTCCATGACCTTGACCCAGATCATATCGCCGATGTTGACGGAGTCTTCGACCTTTTCCACGCGGAAGTTTTCCAGCTTGGAAATGTGCACCAGACCGTCCTTGCCGGGAACCAGCTCGACAAAAGCACCGAGGTTGGGCATAATGCGCACGACCTTGCCGTAATACAGCTTGCCGACCTCAGGGACGAAGCAGATATCATCGATAATCTTCTTTGCGGCCTTGCAAGCGGACATTTCCACTGCGGAGATGAACACAGAGCCATCGTCGTCAATGTCGATCTTGGCACCGGTATCGGCACAGATCTTCTGGATGGTCTTGCCGCCGGAGCCGATGACTTCACGGATCTTCTCGGGGTCGATCTTCATGGAAACCATCTTGGGCGCATATTCCGAAACCTCTTTGCGCGGCTCGGCAATGCACGGGAGCATGATTTCGCTGAGAATCTCCAGACGCGCCTTGCGGCAGCGTTCCAATGCGTCGGCAATGATCTCCATCGTCAGACCGTCATTTTTCAGATCCATCTGAATGGCGGTGACGCCCTCAGTGGTACCGGCAACTTTAAAGTCCATTTCGCCGTGGAAGTCTTCCACGCCTTGGATATCGGTGAAGGTTCTCCATTCGCCGGTTTCCTGATCGGAAATCAGGCCGCAAGAGATGCCGGCGACCGGGCGCTTGATCGGCACACCGGCGTCCATCAGTGCCAGCGTAGAGCCGCAGATGGAACCCTGAGAGGTGGAGCCATTGGAGGAAACGACCTCGGACACTACACGGATGGCATAGGGGAATTCTTCCACGCTGGGCAGAACCGGCACGAGTGCCTTTTCCGCCAAGCTGCCATGACCGACTTCGCGGCGGGAGGTGGAGCGGGCAGCTCTGGCTTCGCCGGTGGAGAAGGCGGGGAAGTTATAATGGTGGATATAGCGCTTTTCGGTTTCATCATAGATGGTGTCCAGCTTCTGCGCGGCAGACAAGGTGTTCAGCGTGCAGATGGACAAAACCTGCGTCTGGCCACGGGTGAACAGGCCGGAGCCATGCACTCTGGGCAGTACGCCGACCTCGGCGGACAGCGGGCGAATTTCGTCCATGCCGCGACCGTCGACACGCTTGCCGGCGAGCAGCCACTTCTTGACCACTTTCTTCTGCATTTTGTAGAAGCAGACTTCGATCTGTTCCTCAAAATCTTCGTACTTATCGGCAAACTTTTCCGCAAAGTCGATGTGCGCCTTGGTCAAACGCTCCTCGCGGACGTTCTTGTCATCGGTGTCCAGTGCGTATTCGATCTGATCCATGCCGTAGGCGCACAGATCGTCCAACAGTGCATGGTTGACGGCAGCCTTTTCAAAGGTGAACTTGGGCTTGCCGATGGTGTCCACAATGTGGTTGATAAATTCAACGACCTGCACATTGGTCTTGTGTGCCAGCTCGATGCATTGCAGCAGGATGTCTTCCTTGACTTCCTTGGCCTCGGTTTCGATCATGACCACCTTTTCGTGGGTGGAAGCGATGGTGACGAAGCATTCGGCGTTGTTACGGTCTTCCTGAGAGGGGTTGACCAGATACATCCCGTTGACGTAGGCGACATTGGTGGTAGCGGTGGGGCCGTTCCAGGGAATATCGGAATAGGCCATGACCAGAGAGGAGCCGATGGAGCAGACGATCTCAACGGGGTTGTCAAAATCCTGCGCCAAGATGGTGTTGGTGAGTACCACATCGTTGCGCAGCTCATCGTCGAACAGCGGACGCATCGGGCGGTCGATCAGGCGGGAAATGCGGATGCCGCGCTCGGAGGGGCGACCCTCGCGGCGGTTACAGCTG
>CAMDZY010000019.1 GCA_945910975.1 uncultured Clostridia bacterium
AAAAGACTCCATGATCTATTATGGCTCGATGGCAGATAAGTACATCGTCATGCTTCAGGTCCTGGAAACCAAGAAAGTCAACGATTTAGACGTGGCGACACGTGTATCGGTGCAGCTGCAATTGACGGACCCTGCGGTCAAATCCCGCGAGCGGGTGGTCAAGCGTGGCGAGAAAGACGGCTTCTACACAGCGTTGGATGTTGGCTGTGTCTGGCTGGAACGTGCGTTAAAAGCGAAATAAAAATTTCAACAAACGGAGGCTACATATGAAACGGATATTAAAAGCATTGGTTGTCCTGACCGCTATGGTCACGCTTATCGCAGCATTCGCCATGAATGCACAGGCAACAGAATTGAAAACCGGCATCGGCATTGTCACCACCAGCAGCGGACTGCGCTTGCGCGCCAAGCCCAACACGGATGCTGAGATTCTGACCGTCGCACACTATGCAGACAATGTGGTCATCATTCGCCAGGTTGACGATTGGTACCTGGTCAACTACAACCTGAACATCGGTTATATGCACGCCGATTATTTGCAGGTCAAGGATCGCGAAAACATCGAACTTGGCTATGGCTCGATCGATCCCAGTCTGTGCAATATGCGCAGCTTGCCGACCACCGATAGCGATCTGGTTGCACAGATCACCTCCGGTGAAACGGTTTACATCTTTGGCTTTAACTGCGGCTGGTACAAGGTTCAGTACAACGGCATGATCGGTTACATCCGCAGCGACCTTGTTACGCTTTTGGAAAAGCCCTACATCAACTCCGGCGTTGCCGCTACAATTTTCGACAACTCCAACAACTCCAACGATTCCAACAATTCCAACAACTCTGACGACTCCAGCAGCTCTGATAGCACTGACAGCTACACCAGCTCCGACAGCTACGACGATTCCGATGATTCCGATAGCTCGGACGACGATTCCACTTCCTATTCCGGCGGCATCGGCGAACAGGTTGCAGCCTATGCGCAGAAATTTGTCGGCTACCCCTATGTGTACGGCGGCAACGGCCCGGATAGCTTCGACTGCTCCGGCTTTGTCAAGTATGTCTACGCACAGTTCGGTTATAACATCAACCGCACCGCAACCGCGCAGATGAGCAACGGCTACTCCGTATCCAAGAGTGAGCTGATCCCCGGCGATCTGGTGTTCTTCTACAATGGCGGCGGCATCGGCCACGTCGGTATGTACATTGGCAACAACCAGTTCGTCCACGCGGCAAACTCCCGCTCCGGCGTTGTCATCACCAGCCTGTCCAGCAGCTGGTATCAGGAACGCTATGCAGGTGCTCGCAGAATTGCCGGCTAATATCGATCCGAAAAAATGGGGGCGTATCAGATACATGATACGCCCTCGATTTGCGAAAGAAGGGAACAAACGATGAAATGGCTCATTGCATCTGATATCCACGGTTCGGCGTACTACTGCCAAAAGCTGCTCGATGCCTATGCACACGAACAGGCGGACAGGCTCTTACTGCTGGGCGATTTGCTCTATCATGGCCCGCGGAATGATTTGCCGCGCGACTATCAGCCCAAGCGGGTACTGGCCATGCTCAATGCGCTGCAAAGCAGCATCCTGTGTGTCCGTGGCAATTGTGACACAGAGGTGGATCAGATGGTGCTGCAGTTCCCGATTCTGGCCGATTATGCTGTGCTGGCATTGGGCAAACGCATGGCGTTTGCCACACATGGCCACAAGTTTGGCGAGAACACGCCGCCGCCCCTGCATTCCGGAGATATCCTGCTCTGCGGCCATACGCATATTCCCAAATGCATACAGCATGAACATTATCTTTACCTGAATCCCGGCTCCGTGTCGATTCCCAAGGAAAATTCCTATCACGGCTATATGACGCTGGAAAACGGCGTGTTCTGCTGGAAGGACTTGGACGGAAATGTTCAAAATGAATATTTGATTGAAGAATAGCAAACAAAAAAACTCTGCATCCCGATAAAATAGGATGCAGAGTTTTTTGCACGGAAAAAGCCTAGTCACGTCTGCGGTTGTTGCTGCCAATGATGAGCAGCAGACGCAGGAATTGTGCCAAAGATACCGCCAGGGCAGCCACATAGGTCATGGCGGCAGCGCGGAGAACCCTTTTTACACCGCGCATTTCATCGTCATCCAGCATACCGCTGCCGGAAACGGCTGCAACGGCGCGGCGGCTGGCGTTGAACTCGGTTGGCAGGGTGATCAGCTGGAACAAAACGCACAGCAGATAGCAACCCAGACCGATATAGGCCACATAAATGAACTGCCGACCGATGCCGGAAAGCAGCATGCCGATCAAAATCAGCGGCATAGACAGCCTGGAACCGATGTTGGTGGCTTTTACCACCGAATTGCGCAGAACCAGCGGCGCATAGTTTTCGGCGTGCTGCACGGCGTGTCCGGCTTCATGCGCCGCAACGCCTACGGCAGCGGGCGTCGCAGCATTGTAGACGCTGTCGGACAGGCGAATGACCTGTGTTCTGGGGTCGTAGTGATCGGTCAAGTTGCCGGAGATGTGCTCAATGCGGACATGATAAAGACCGTGCGCATCCAACACGCGCCGCGCGGCATCGTAACCGGTCATATGACGGCGATTGGGTACTTGACTGTAGCGCCGGAACGTACTGTTGACCTTGGCGCTGGCGAGCATTGCAAAAAGCATTGCCGGCAGGACAAGCAGCAGATACGTCCAGTCGGTATAATACCATCTCATAGGCAGTCCTCAGTCCAGCGGTTCCGGATCCATGGCCTCGTGGAGCCGCTGTGTGATCGCGCCGCGGAAAATGCGGTCAGCCTGAATGTGCACGGTGTTCAGGGCAGCGGCGGCATGGGCAATGGGAACGTTGCCCATCATAAAGATGTCATTGTCCAGAATGAACTTCACTTCTTTGTCTTCTACGTTGTTTTTCTTCACCATACCCGGGCCTGCGTGGAGCTTTAAACGGCAACCGCCGGGAATCGACACCTCAACGTCCTGCGTGCTGCGCGCAAAGCTGCGCTCGTTCACGTCGTCATCGCCCAGCAAGCCCAAATAGGCGGGCTGGATCAGCTGGTTAAAGGGAATGTCCTCTATGTCGAGCGCCTGACGGGAGAAGGCGTTGATGTAGCGCAGTCCCACGCGTTCAAAAAATGCGGGGTTGTAGACTTCAATAAACGCGGCCAGCACCTGATCGAGCTTAGCGGCGAAGTCCTCCCAGCGGGTATAGTTGGGCGTGGTGAGGGCGATAAAATCCTTGGTCAGATTCACGGACCAATCACCGCTTGCAGAGAGGAACTGATGGTTGGTCACGGCGGCCTGCTCTGTCACCTTCATGGCGCCGGGACGGCCGGTCACCTTGGGCTGCAAAAACTCCTCGTGGCTGGCATAGCGCGGGAAGCTGGCACGAATTTTCTCTTGAAAATCCGCCGGCTTCTTGGTTTCAATGGACAAAATAGTGGGGAAGCGCAGCTGGCACACAACGTCCAGCAGCTGCCGCCGACGGTACAAAACACGTTCACAATCAAAAAACATCTTATAACACTTCCTAGTTTGTATTTGGCCGCCCTCCCGACTTCGCGGGAGGGACTAAGCGTAATAATTGTGTTTGTAGCTATTATAGCACAGTGCGCAGCGGCTTTGCAAGCATCTGAAAGGAAAAAACAGGTTTTTTGAAAAAGAAGTGCTTGCATGGCGCCGTATGCTATTGCATTGGCGGCGTATGCTTCCATGCAGTGCGTTTGCGCTCCAGCGCGCTTTGCCATTGGTGTGGCAGACCCTGCATAATCATGGGGTAGAGATTATCCGTGTCGCAGGTGGGTTGAATTTCGTAGGTTCCGTATCGGTTGACCATCTCCCACGCGCTGTCCGGCTGCCCATAGATTCCCTGCACCGCCGGGGATTCCACATCCGGCAGACCGCGATCCGGGCAAGCGCCATGTGCCGTTTTCCCGTTGGGTCGACCCGCCGTGTCTTGTGAATTTGCATTGGAAAACTGATGCATTTTTTCTCACCTCCGGCGTTAGTGTACCCACTTTTTCGGATGTTACAGCGGTATATATTAATAGCACGTTATATTACTTTTACGCCGCGCCGATCTGCCGGATATTACCGGCTGAAAAAGAAAATAATTGTTGCATTGTATCGAAAAGTGTGGTATAATCGACCGGTAAAAGGCTGCATTCGAGCGTGTGGCGACTTGTGCTGTGTGGGCGAACACAGCGGGATGTCGGGGAACTGAATGCTTGTTTGCATATGTTGCAAAATGTTCAATTTCCGGGAGTCAGCAGGGAACGCAGGAGGAATTTTTCCGCCTGAATGTGCTTCCGGAAATATTGCTATGGAAAGCCGCCTTTTTTGACTGCCACGAACCGCGAAAAGAGAATGAAAAACCAGTGCGGCAACGGCTCGCTTGATTGTGCGGTGTTGCCAGTCTGTGCATATTTAAACTTTTCCGTGCAATGTCAATTCTCGCCGAGTACACAAAGAATGGGGGAACAATATGGCCAGCACAGCAGTGGATTCAACGCTTCAAAAGGAGAAAACAGTTGCATCCAACCCGCAGGAATGCGGCACATATTTGAACCGAGAAGAAGTTTTACATAGCAGAAAATGGTATTGGCGTGTGCGCCGTGCGCAGGATATCCTGTTTTCGGGATTGGCGATGCTGGTTTTGCTGCCGCTGATGGCAATTACCGCGGTTGTGATTTATATTGACAGCCCCGGTGCAAGTCCTATCTTTTCGCAGGAACGCATTGGACGCGACGGAAAAAAGTTCCGCTTTTATAAATTCCGCTCCATGATCCCGGACGCTGAGGCCAGACTGGAGGAGCTTTTAGCGCAGAATGAAATGGAGGGGCCGGCCTTTAAAATCAAGGATGATCCGCGCATTACCCGCGTCGGCCGCTTTATCCGCAAAACCAGTATCGACGAATTGCCCCAGCTGTGGAATATTTTTAAGGGCGACATGAGCATTGTCGGCCCGCGCCCGCCGCTGCCCAGAGAAGTGGAGCAATATAACGATTATCAGCGGCAGCGCCTGTATGTCACACCGGGCTTGACCTGCTATTGGCAGATTCAGCCGGAACGCAATCAGCTGTCCTTTGACGAATGGCTGGAGCTGGATTTAAAGTACATACAAGAATGCAGTTTTTTGAATGACTGGAAAATCATCTTGAAAACCTTTGGCGCGGTTTTTAAGATGCGTGGACAGTAATAGAATGTAACCGCAAGGCCGGATGAACACGGAAACTGCATCCGGCCTTGCTGTTTGCGAAACGAAAAGGAATTGGAGATCAATCATGAAAACAACCTTGGTAATCATGGCAGCCGGAATCGGCTCGCGGTATGGCGGCGGAATTAAGCAGCTTGCGGCGGTTGGCCCAAACGGTGAGATTATTATGGATTATTCCATCCACGATGCCATTGAGGCGGGATTTGAAAAATTAGTGTTTATTATCCGCAAGGACATCGAACCCGATTTCCTCGCGGTCATTGGCAACCGCATTGAAGCAATGTGCAGCAAGCTTGGCGTTGAGGTTGCCTATGCATTCCAGGAGCTGGAAAATTTGCCGGAGGGCTTCCGCGTTCCGGAGGGACGCAAAAAACCCTGGGGGACCGGTCAGGCTGTCCTGGTGTGCCGGGATTTGATTCATGAGCCGTTTGCCGTCATCAATGCCGATGATTATTATGGCAAGGACGCCTTCCGAAAAATGCATGATTTTTTGGTACACAACGCCCTGAATGCGCCGCATGAGCTCTGCATGGCCGGCTTTATCCTGAAAAATACACTCAGTGAAAACGGCAGCGTCACACGCGGCATTTGCCAGGTGGACGCGCAGAACAATTTGTGCAATGTGGTAGAAACCAGAAACATTGTAAAAACCGCCACCGGCGCAGCCGCAAACGGACAGACGCTCGACCCGAATACTTACGTGTCCATGAATATGTGGGGCATGAACCCGGAAATGATGGATGTTTTGGACAGCGAGTTTTGCACGTTCCTGCGCGATCTCGGCGAGGATGCGACAACTGCGGAATATCTTCTGCCCACCTGCATCGGCAAGCTATTGCAGGAGCATAAGGTTACGGTAAAGGTTTTGCCTACTGCCGACCAGTGGTTCGGCGTGACCTATCAGGAGGACAAGCAGCTGGTTATTGACTCCATCGGCGCACTGGTTGCAGACGGCACCTATTGTGCCGACTTGTTTTCAGACTTGAAATAACGAAAAAGAGCCGTTAAAGGGCATCGCGGAGCTTGCCGACTTGGCGGTGAAAGAATCAAAACCATTTTTCGCGGCGGCGCGCACGTCGCGAAAAATACTTTACAGGCCGCAATCGGCGGAATCAAATCGGATTGGAGTTGCAGCAATGAGCAAGGTCGTATTAGAAGGCAAAACCGTATTCGTCACAGGCGTTGCAGGCTTTATTGGCAGCAATCTGGCAAAGCGCTTGTTGTGCAGCACGGAGAATGTAACGGTCATCGGCATGGATAACATGAATGACTATTACGACGTGCAGCTGAAGCAAGCACGGCTTGCCGAACTGTCGGTGTATCCGGCATTTGTTTTTGTCAAGGGCAGTATTGCGGATAAAGCGCTGGTCAACCGTGTGTTTGAACAGTACAAGCCACAGCTTGTGGTGAATCTTGCGGCGCAGGCCGGTGTTCGCTATTCCATCGTGAATCCGGACGCCTACATTGCGTCGAATTTGATCGGCTTTTATAACATCCTGGAAGCCTGCCGGCACTCTTACGATGAGGGTCACACACCCGTAGAGCACCTGGTGTATGCTTCCAGCTCTTCAGTTTATGGCTCCAACAAGAAGGTGCCGTACAGCACGGAGGATAAGGTGGATAACCCTGTTTCTCTTTATGCTGCGACCAAAAAATCAAACGAGCTGATGGCACACGCATATGCAAAGCTGTACAATATTCCGTCCACCGGCTTGCGATTCTTTACGGTTTACGGCCCTGCCGGCCGGCCGGATATGGCATATTTCGGCTTCACGAACAAGCTCAGAGCCGGCAAGACCATCCAAATCTTCAACTATGGCAACTGCAAAAGAGATTTCACCTATATCGATGATATTGTGACAGGCATTGAAAAGGTCATGCAAAAAGCACCGGACAGAGCAACCGGTGACGACGGGCTTCCGGTTCCGCCGTATGCTTTGTACAACATCGGGAATAACCACCCGGAGAATCTGCTGGATTTCGTGCAGATTTTGAGCGAAGAACTGGTGCGCGCCGGCGTGTTGCCGGAGGATTATGACTTTGAAGCGCACAAGGAGCTTGTTCCCATGCAGCCGGGCGATGTGCCGGTGACCTATGCAGACACCAGTGCATTGGAGCGGGATTTCGGCTTCAAGCCCTGCACCGACCTGCGGGAAGGCCTGCGGCGGTTTGCCGAGTGGTATGCAAAGTTTTATATGTAAAAATTCCCTGCCAACGAAGCGGTACCCATACCCAAAGCGTGGGGGAGGAGAACAAAAATTATGAGAGCTTTTAAGGATTTGAAAATTGCAGTCGCCGGCACCGGATATGTCGGCCTTTCCATTGCCACACTTTTGGCACAGCACCACAAGGTCATGGCCGTGGACATCATTCCGGAAAAAGTAGAACAAATCAACAACAAAAAATCTCCGATTCAGGATGAATATATTGAAAAATATCTGGCAGAAAAGGAACTGAATCTGACAGCCACACTGGATGTAAAGCAGGCGTATTCCGATGCCGATTTTGTGGTGATCGCGGCGCCTACAAACTATGACAGCAAGAAGAACTTTTTCGACACTTCTGCGGTGGAGGCCGTGATTCGGCTGGTGCTTGCGTACAATCCGGAAGCGATCATGGTCATTAAAAGCACGATCCCGGTGGGCTATACCGTCGCTGTCCGCGAAAAGTTCCACTGTGATAACATCATCTTCTGCCCGGAGTTTCTCAGAGAGAGCAAGGCGCTTTACGATAATTTGTATCCCAGCCGCATCATTGTTGGCACGGATATGGACGATGCGCGTCTGGTAAAGGCGGCACACACCTTTGCAGAGCTGTTGCAGGAGGGCGCAATTAAGCAGAACATTGACACCTTGTTCATGGGCTTCACGGAAGCCGAAGCGGTGAAGCTGTTTGCAAATACGTATTTGGCGCTGCGTGTGTCCTATTTCAACGAGCTGGACACCTATGCCGAGATGAAGGGTTTGAATACGCAGCAGATTATTAACGGTGTCTGCCTTGACCCGCGGATCGGGACGCACTACAACAATCCGTCCTTCGGCTACGGCGGTTACTGCCTGCCAAAGGACACAAAGCAGCTGCTGGCCAACTACGCCGATGTCCCGGAGAACCTAATTGAAGCAATCGTGGAATCCAACCGCACCCGCAAGGACTTTATTGCAGACCGTGTGCTGGAAATTGCCGGTGGCTACAGTGCAAATGACAGCTGGGACGAGAGTAAGGAAACGGAAGTCGTGGTTGGTGTATACCGACTGACCATGAAGAGCAATTCCGACAACTTCCGCCAGAGCAGCATCCAGGGCGTTATGAAACGTATTAAGGCAAAGGGCGCCACGGTGATCATCTACGAGCCAACCCTGACGGACGGTGAGAAGTTCTTTGGGTCGGTCGTTGTGAACGATCTGGAGAAGTTTAAACAGATGAGCAATGCGATTATTGCAAATCGATATGATAGCTGTCTGGATGACGTGCAGGAGAAGGTTTACACAAGAGATATTTTCCGGAGAGATTGATGTTAGGAGGACAGGTGCGCATGAGAAAAGCAGTAGTAGTCGGCGGTAGCAATGGCATCGGCCTGGCGATCGCAAAGGAACTGGTTGCAAGAGATTATTATGTTAACATTGTTGACCTTCGAGAGCCTGAGGAAGGCATCCTTCCAAAGGATCGTTTTGCATTTATCAAAAGTAATTTGCTCGATTTTGACGAAGAGCTGTTTCAAAAGTTATCCGGCGATCTGCATATCGATTTTTTGATGATAACAGCGGGCTTTGGCCGCGTGGCGGAGCTTGAAAATCTGCATTTGGCGGAAGTCAATAATGTTTTGGAAGTCAACTCGGTTGCAGCAATCAAAATCATACGGATTTTTTACGATAGGATCAAAAATGAAAACCCCTTCTATTGCGGAATCATGGGGTCGATCGCAGGACTGGTCAGCTCACCCATGTTTTCGGTGTACGCAGCGTCAAAGGCGAGCGTCTGCCGCTTTGTGGAGAGCGTCAATATTGAACTGGAGGAAGCCGGCTGCAAAAACCGCATCCTGAACGTTTCTCCCGGCTCGATAAAAGGCACCAAGTTTAACGGCGGCAGCAATGATTTGACGCAGACGCATGATTTGGCCGAGCAAATTGTCTGCCGCATCCTTGCCGCAGAGGAATTGTTTATTCCCGAATATGAAAAGACGTTTAAAGGCGTCATCGAACAATACACGCAAGACCCGCATAAGTATGGCTTGCACAGTTACGAGTATAAATTAAAATCCGGCCGCGTGCAAAATGAAAAACGTGTCCGCATTGGCTATCTGTCAGGAACGTTTGACTTATTCCATGTCGGACATTTGAATTTGCTGCGGCGCGCCAAGGAGCAGTGCGATTATTTGATCGTCGGCGTGCATAAAGACGCTTCCCATAAAGGAAAAGAAACCTTTATTCCCTTTGAAGAACGTTTGCAGATCGTTGGCAGCTGTAAGTATGTCGATAAAGCCGTGCAGTCCTGCACAGAAGACAGCGACGCGTGGGAGCTTTGGCACTATACAAAGCTGTTTGTCGGAAGCGACTATAAAGGAACAGAGCGCTTCCTTCGATACGAAAAGTATTTTGAGGATAAGGACGTGCAAATCGTTTATTTCCCGTACACGGAAGGAACGAGCAGCACGCAGATCAGAAAGACAATTATCGATAAGACCAACGGGACTTCCAAGTAGTTAACGATAGATATGGAATTGGAGAAAGGCTATGAAAGGTATTATTTTGGCAGGCGGTTCTGGGACACGCCTGTATCCGTTGACAAAGGTCACATCGAAGCAGTTGCTTCCTATTTACGATAAACCGATGATTTACTACCCAATGTCTGTGCTGATGAATGCGGGGATCCGTGATATTTTGATTATTTCCACGCCGCAAGACACCCCGCGATTCCGGGATTTGCTGGGCAACGGACATCAGTTTGGCGTGAACCTCTCCTATGCCGTTCAGCCCTCTCCGGACGGACTGGCGCAGGCATTTATCATCGGCGCCGATTTCATCGGTACGGACACGGCCGCAATGGTTTTGGGTGACAACATTTTCGCCGGTCACGGCTTGAATAAGCGGTTAAAGGCCGCTGTGGAGAATGCCGAGTCCGGCAAGGGCGCTACCGTGTTTGGCTACTATGTAGATGATCCGGAGCGCTTTGGAATCGTTGAATTTGATAAGGACGGCAAGGCAATCTCCATCGAAGAAAAGCCTGCGCAGCCCAAGAGCAACTACTGCGTCACCGGCCTTTATTTCTACGACAACCGGGTCGTGGAGTATGCAAGGAACCTCAAACCCTCTGCCCGCGGGGAATTGGAAATCACCGACTTGAACCGCATTTATTTGGAGAATGGGAGTCTGAATGTAGAATTGTTGGGTCAGGGCTTCACTTGGCTGGACACCGGCACCCATGAGAGCCTTGTGGATGCCACTAACTTTGTCAAGACGATCGAACAGCATCAGCACCGCAAGATCGCCTGTCTGGAAGAAATTGCCTATCTCAACGGCTGGATCAGCCGCGAGGATGTGCTGAAGGTCTACGAGGTTTTGAAGAAGAACCAGTACGGTCAGTATTTGAAGGATGTTCTGGACGGCAAGTATCTGGATGTGCTGCATTGATTTCTACATAGAGAGGAAACATACATGAAAAAATATTTACTCACCGGTTGTGCCGGATTTATCGGCTCCAATTTCGTTTACTATATGCTCAAAAAGTATGATGATATTTTGCTGGTCAATCTGGACAAGCTGACCTATGCCGGCAATCTGGAGAACCTCAAGGGCGTGGAGGGCGACAGCCGTCATGTGTTTGTGCAGGGGGACATCTGCGACAAGGAGTTGGTTGCGTCCTTGTTTGCAAAGTATGATTTTGATTACGTCATCAATTTCGCCGCAGAATCTCATGTTGACCGCTCCATTGCCAATCCGGAAATCTTTGTGCAGACCAATGTGATGGGTACCGTCAACCTGCTCCAGAGGGCAAAAGAGGCGTGGTATGACGCCGCCACAAAAACTTGGAAAGCGGGCAAGAAGTACTTGCAGGTTTCCACCGATGAGGTTTACGGCGCGCTGGGCGCAGAGGGCTACTTTATGGAAACCACGCCCATCAATCCGCACAGTCCGTATTCCGCCTCCAAGGCCAGCGCAGACCACTTTGTACAGGCGTTCCATGATACCTATGGGATGCCCATCAATATCACGCGCTGCTCCAATAACTATGGGCCGTATCAGTTCCCGGAAAAATTGATTCCGCTGATGATCAACAACGTCAAGCACCACAAGCAGCTCCCTGTCTATGGGGACGGAATGCAGATCCGCGATTGGCTGTATGTGGAGGATCACTGCAAGGCCATCGATATGGTGGCGAACGGCGGCAGGCTCGGTGAGGTTTATAATGTAGGCGGCCACAATGAGCGCCCCAACATTTTCATCGTCAAAACCATCATTGCGCAGCTCCATGACCGGCTGATGGATGACGGGATCAGTGAAGAACTCATCAAGCACGTGGAAGACCGCCTGGGGCATGACCGCCGCTATGGCATCGATCCGACGAAGATCAAAAAGGATCTTGGCTGGTATCCGGAAACACCTTTTGAAAAGGGCATCATCCTGACCATTGACTGGTATCTGGAGCATGAGGACTGGATGAACAATGTGACCAGCGGCAATTATCAAAAGTACTACGAGGCAATGTATCGGGCAAAGGCGGAAATCTGATTTGAGGTTGTGGGAAAGATGAAGTTTTTTGTAACCGGCGTCAATGGCCAATTGGGTCATGACGTAATGAACGAACTATATAAAAGGGGTCATGTGGGTGTCGGTTCCGATCTGGCGGAAAATTATGCCGGCGTAGCAGACAATTCTGCCGTAACAACGATGCCTTACGTGAGCCTGGATATTACGGATAAAGAAGCGGTTGCACGCGTTATGAAAGACGTGAAGCCGGATGCGGTCATTCACTGCGCGGCATGGACTGCCGTGGATATGGCCGAGGACGATGACAAGGTGGAGAAAGTACGTGCCGTCAACGCCGGCGGCACCCAAAATATTGCAGACAGCTGCAAAGCGCTCGACTGCAAGATGCTTTACTTGTCCACGGACTATGTTTTTGACGGACAAGGCACCGAACCGTGGCAGCCGGACTGCAAGGATTATAAGCCCCTGAACGTATACGGACAGACCAAGCTGGAAGGAGAACTGGCGGTAGCGAACACGCTGGATAAATACTTCATTGTCCGTATCGCCTGGGTGTTTGGCCTGAATGGCAAGAACTTCATTAAGACCATGATCAATGTGGGCAAGACCCACGATGAGGTTCGGGTGGTCAATGACCAGATCGGCACGCCGACCTATTGCTATGACTTGGCGCGGCTTCTGGTGGATATGTGCCAAACGGAGAAGTACGGCTATTATCATGCCACAAACGAGGGTGGCTACATCAGCTGGTATGACTTCTGCTGTGAGTTCTATCGGCAGTACGGGTTGAAAACGAAGGTAACGCCTGTGACCACGGAGGAATACGGCCTGAGCAAGGCAGCCCGCCCGGTCAACAGCAGACTCGATAAGCGCAAACTGGTAGACAACGGTTTTACACCGCTCCCGACTTGGCAGGATGCCGTCAGCCGATATTTGAAGGAAGCGCAGCTTTAAGAGGGGATAAAAAGAATGGGACAGATAAGCGTCGAGAAAAATGTTGGCGGCATTGAGGGACTGTGTGTGATCACCCCTGCTGTGCATGGGGATGCCCGTGGCTATTTTATGGAAACTTATAGCCGGCGGGATATGCAGGAGAACGGAATCAATTTTAACTTTGTGCAAGACAACCAGTCCATGAGTGTAAAAGGCGTGCTCCGCGGATTGCACTTTCAGAAGAATTTCCCGCAGACCAAGCTGGTGCGCGCAATTAAGGGCGCCGTATTTGATGTTGCGGTGGATGTGAGAAGCGGGTCTGCTACCTTTGGAAAATGGTACGGGATCGAGCTGACCGAGGAGAATAAAAAGCAGTTCCTGATTCCAAGAGGGTTTGCACACGGCTTCCTGGTTTTGAGTGACACGGCAGAATTTTGCTATAAATGTGATGACTTTTACCATCCCAACGATGAAGGCGGCATGGCCTGGAATGACCCGGAGCTTGGGATTCAATGGCCGAAAATTCAGGGGACATACCAAGGCACAGCCAGTGCAGCGGGTTATAGCATAGATGGCGTTGCGTTGAATCTGAGCGATAAAGACCAGAAGTGGCTCGGATTGAAAGATACATTGAAATTGTGAGGAGAATGCTCCATGCAGGATAATCAGGTACAACACGTATTTCTGGTGGGCGCAAAAAGTCTTGGCGCATACGGCGGCTATGAAACTTTCATCAATAAGCTGACCGAATACCATCAGAATAATCAGAAAATTCAATATCATGTGGCGTGCAAGGCAAACGGTGATGGCTGCATGGATCCCAATCAAACAGAGGGCGCACAGGTTCTTTCTGCGCATGAGTTTGTCTATCACAATGCACAGTGCTTCCAAATTCACGTCCCGGAAAAGCTGGGTCCTGCGCAGGCAATTTACTATGATGTTGCATCGTTAAAGGAATGCTGCAAAATCATTCGTGAACAGAAGCTCTCCCACCCGGTTGTCTATATCATGGCGTGCCGCATCGGGCCGTTTATGAAGCACTTTTATAAGAAGATCCATAAGCTGGGCGGCAAGGTATACTTAAACCCAGACGGCCACGAATGGATGCGTGCCAAATGGAGCGCCCCGATTCGTAAGTATTGGAAAATTTCGGAGCAAATGATGATCAAACACTGCGATCTGGCAATTTGCGATTCCGTAACGATCGAAAAGTATATTCACGATTGCTACGACGGCAAGGGGAGAAAAGGCGCCGATCCTGTAACCACGTTTATCGCCTACGGCGCCGAAACAAGAAAGAGCATTCTGGCCGACGATGATAAAAAATTGCTTGACTGGTATGCCGAGAAGAAGCTGCGCCCCAAGGACTATTATTTGGTCGTCGGACGTTTTGTGCCGGAGAACAATTATGAAACCATGATTCGGGAGTTCATGCGCAGCAAGACGAAAAAATCCTTTGCCATTATCACCAATGTAAATGACAAATTCCTCAACGAACTGGAGCAGAGGCTGCATTATCGGGCGGATCCGCGCATCAAGTTTGTCGGAACCGTATACGACCAGGAGCTGCTGATGAAGCTCCGCGAAAATGCATATGCCTACTTCCACGGCCACGAGGTAGGCGGAACAAATCCAAGCCTGCTCGAAGCCTTGGGCAGTACCGATTTGAACCTCTTGCTGGATGTGGGCTTCAATCGTGAGGTGGCAGAGGATGCCGCGTTCTACTGGACAAAGGAAGCCGGCAATCTGGCAAAATTGATTGAACAGGCCGACGCCCTGCCCCAGGAGAAGATTGCGGAAATTGGCCAAAAGGCGAAGAACAGAATCCGCAATGCGTATAGCTGGGAGTTTATTACAAGCGAATACGAAAAGGCGTTTCTTGGCAAAAAATAATTTGGTAAGGGAATCGTGTATGGCTGAAGAAAAGAAAGTCGAGCGGTTTGATGCACTTGACGGATTACGAACACTTGCGGCGCTGTGCATTGTTGCGATGCACGTGGCATTTAATTTAAATTACGAGATCCCCGCGCTGCGAGAATCGAATGTACTTTATTTCTTTGATAAATTCACATATTTAT
>CAMDZY010000020.1 GCA_945910975.1 uncultured Clostridia bacterium
CAATGTTCTTCCGCGAGGAAGAACTCTGTCGAAAAACGAAGTTTTTCGACAGGCTTTGGGGTGTATCTAGGTGATACACCCCAAATGCGTTATAGTCTTTCAAAATCGGCAGCGCCGTGCTTGCAAAGTGGGCAGATAAAGTCATCCGGCAGGGTTTCACCCTCATAGACATAGCCGCAAATCTTGCAGACCCAGCCGACCTTTTTCTCCTCTACAGGCTGAGGCTTCGGCTTGATGTGTGCAAAATAGTAAGCATAGGTGACGGAGGGGTCGGCGCAAAGCGTCACTGCTTCCGTGACATCGGCAATAAACAGCGTGTGCGTGCCGCAATCAATGCTCTGCACGACCTTGCCGGATATGACTGCGTTGCTCTCATCCGGCCAATAGGCCAAACCGTTGGCAGTACGCACAATTTCGGTTCCGGCAAATTTGTCCGTATCGCGTCCGCTCTGGAAACCGAAGCGCCGGAATGTTGCAAACTGTGCATTTTGGGAAAGCACGGAAACATTAAACACGCCTGTTTTCAAAATCATATCATGCGTGTGATTTTGCTTGTTGACGGCGATGGAAATGCGCATGGGGTTGCTGGTCAGCTGCTGCGCAGTATTGATAATGCAGCCATTATCCTGATTGCCGTCTTTTGCGGTCAACACAAACAGGCCGTAGGACAGCTTAAACATGGATGAAGCGTCCACATTACCGGTAAGAACGTCTGCCGGCGCTGCATCTGCGCGGGGTACCGTGGCGGCGATGGCAGAAACAAACTGTTCCAGCTCACCCTCCTGCGAAGCCTTCAGGGAAGAGCGAATCGTCATTTTCGGCTCCAGAATGGTCATATTCTTGCAGGACGCGAGAATTTTTTGCATCAAGCCGCCGGAGGTAGGCGCCCAAGAGCCGTTTTCCAGCAGGGCAACCGTGCGATTTTGAATGTTGTGCGCAGCCAAATCGTGCAAAAGCTCCTCCATCGTGACAAAAATGCCGGCATTATAGGTGGTGGATGCAAATACCAGATGGCTGTATTGGAATGCGGCGGCAATAATCTCCGAAGCCGGCGTCACGGAAACATCGAAAACCTTTGTCACAATTCCCAGCTCCCGCAAGCGGCAAGCGATAATATTGGCGGCATTTTCCGTGTTGCCATAGACGGACGCATAAGCAATCACAACGCCGGTTTGCTCCGGTGTATAGGTGCTCCACGCCTGATACCAGCCCAAAAAGTCGCCCAGATTTTTGTGCCAAACAAAACCGTGCAGCGGGCAAATGCGTGCGATATCCAGCTTTGCCGCCTTTTTCAGCAGCGCTTGCACCTGCACGCCGTACTTGCCGACGATGTTGCAGTAATAACGGCGTGCCTCGTCCAGATAATCCCGGGCAAAGTCTACCTCATCTGCAAACAGTGCCCCGTTGAGCGCACCGAAGGTGCCGAACGCATCGGCGGAGAACAGCGTTTTGTCCACCGCGTCATAGCTGACCATAACCTCCGGCCAGTGTACCATCGGCGCGTTGACAAAATGGATCTCATGGTGCCCGGTGGACAGCGTTTTGCTTTCATCCACAACATAGGCTCTAAATTCCATGGTGAAGAATTGCTCAATCATGATCTTTGTCTTGGCATTGCAGACCACTACCGTTTCCGGTGAACGCAGCAATAGTTCTTGCAGTGTTGCTGAATGATCCGGCTCCATATGCTGCACAACGACATAGTTTAGTTTTCTGCCATGCAGCGCATGGGAAAGATTTTCAAAAAACACCTTGCTGACGGCCTTGTCCACGGTGTCAAACAAGACGGTTACATCATCCAATAAAAGATAGGAATTATAGCTGACGCCACGCGGAACGGAGTAGACGCCCTCAAACATACTCAGCCGGCGGTCATCTGCGCCGACCCAGACCAAATCTTGGGTAACATTTCTAGTACAGTACATAAAATCCTCCTTTTGATTTCTTCTACCTATTATCGCGCATTTTTGCAAAAAACGCAACACCTATTTCTTTTATTTTTTAAAAATCTGTGATATAGTATCTGTGAGGTGAACACAAATGATTGAAAAAGAAGTGGCAGAGCTTCGCCGACGCATCAAGCGGGAGCATTGTAATATTTCGCACGTTTTTGGTTGCTATGTAAGTGAACAACGGGAAATTGTTTCGACCTTCGACCAATCGCTGACCATGCTTCCTGAGGACGAGCAAGACAAGTATTATGCGCTGCTGCGCAAGGTTCTCACAGGTACGCTGGGAAAAAATCTGGTAGATATCAGCTTTTCAACAAAGCAGGTATTGGACAGTGAAGAACACAGGCTGTTGAGCACGCTGCGCAGCTCCGCGTTGAAGGACGCCGATGCACTGGGGCAGCTGTATGACAAGATCATTGCATCGCTCAGCCTTGGCACAAACTATGTGATTTTACTGGCCGAGGATGTCTACGATGTGCCATACCGTTCCAAAGACGGCGCATTTCAAGACGATGCAGGGGACACGCAGCATACTTATCTTTTATGTGCAGTTTGCCCGGTGAAGCTGAGTAAGCCCGGTTTGCGCTATGAAGCGGCGCAGCGGGAATTTCACAACCGCACCATCGACCAGGTGGTCAGCGCGCCGGAGTTGGGCTTTACCTTCCCGGCCTTTGACGATCGGCGTACCAATTTATATGGCGCATTGTACTATTGCCGTGACGCATCGGCGGACTACGCCGAATGGATCGATGCGATTTTTCATACCCCTGCACCTATGCCTGCCGGCGAGCAAAAGCAGACTTTTGGACAAATTCTGACTGAGTCGCTGGCGGAGGAATGCAATTATTCCGTTGTGCAAAGTGTGCATGAGCAATTGTCCGATATGATCACTGCGCACAAGGAAGCGAAGGTAGACGAACCGCTGACCATTTCCCGCCCGCAGGTGGATCAGCTCTTGCAGGACTGTGGCGTAACGCAAGAACATATGGCGGCGTTCCACGTAAAATTTGACGAAGCCTTTGGTCACGACGCCGCGGTCAGTCCGCGCAATCTCATCGAGCCGAAACGCTTTGAGCTGCGTACGCCGGATGTTGTCATTCGCGTCAACCCCGAACGGCAGGATCTGATTGAAACCCGCACGATCGGTGGTGTTCCTTACATCCTCATCAAAGCCGATGAAGGCGTCTCGCTCAACGGCGTAGACCTCAGTCAACACGCTGCGGAACTGGCAAAAGCCTGATATAGCAAAATCTCCTATGGCACCGAAAAAGTGTCATAGGAGGTTTTTTGTCCGTAAAACTGATGTTGCCGCATTACGCTTTCACCCAACCGGCATCCTCAATTTCATGCGTCTTTTTGCGGCGGAGAAGCTCATGGACTGCCTCGTTGACGTCCCGCCCCTCGTACAAAACCTGATAAGTTGCCGTCATGATCGGCATTTCCACGCCAACCTTTTCCGCCAGCATTTTGGCAGATTGTGCGGCATAATAGCCTTCCACCACAGAGCCGACCTCGCGCATTGCGGTTTCAACATCCTTGCCCTGGCCGATCAGGATTCCCGCGCGATGGTTGCGCGAATGCATGGAAGTACAAGTGACAATCAAGTCGCCGACACCTGCAAGTCCGGCGAAGGTTTCATGCCGGGAGCCAAGCGCCATGCCGAGCCGTGCCACCTCTGTCAGGCCGCGCGTCATCATCAGCGCCTTTGTGTTGTCGCCAAAGTTCATTCCGTCGCAGACACCTGCGCACAGTGCAATCACATTTTTCAATGCACCGCTTAACTCCACGCCGACAATGTCGGGGCTGGTATACACGCGGAAGCGTTCATTCATAAATATGTCCTGTACCCTATGTGACATACTGGCATCCGGGCAGGCAGCTACCACACCGGTAGGAATTCCCCGGCCAACTTCCTCTGCATGGGACGGGCCGGAGAGAGCCGTAACGGCTTTGCCGGTTTCCTCGGCAATAATTTCCGACATACGCTTGCCGGTTTTCGCCTCGATGCCCTTTGTGACAGAAACCAGCAGAACATCCGGTTCCAAGTACGGTGCAACCATGCGGGCAGTATTCCGAACTGCAAAGGATGGGGTTGCCATCACAATCACCTGCTGTCCTGCTACGCAGGCAGGATCGCTGGTAAAGTACAGATCCGCCGGGATGGGAACGCCCTTTAAAAACGGATTTTCCAACGTATTGCGCAGGTTCTCGCTTTCTTCTTTACTATAAGACCAAAGTGTGATGTCGTGGCCGTTGCTATGTAGCAACAAAGCCAAAGCGGTACCCCAACCGCCGCTGCCGATTACTGCAATTTTCATTTCAACCATCCTTTCGTCAGCTTGCCGTCAATGCTTTTTTAGATAGGTTTTCGACTCCGTTTTTTGCAGCAAGCGTTTGATATTTGCGTGATGCATGACTACACATAAGGCACTAATTCCCAGCGCCATGGCAAAAATATCCCATTGTCCGGGGAAAAACAGTCCATAGAGTAGGGGATAGCAGCACGCAGAAACGATAGAGCAGAGAGAAACATAATGGGTCGTAACGAACAATGTCAAAAAGACGGCAAAGAACACCAAAAACATCAGCGGATCCATAACCAGCGCCAAAGCCGCGCCGCACAAAACACCCTTGCCGCCGTGAAACCGGAGGAATACCGGGAACATATGTCCCAGGATCACCGAAACGCCGCCCAGCATTTTGCCGGTTGTCCACAATTCACCGTAGCCCATCCAACGAACCACCAGCGCGCCAAAATAGCAGCCCAAAACCGTTTTGCCCACATCGATCAGCAGCACAAAAACTGCTTTGCTGGTGCCGTAGTTGCGGACAAAGTTGGTCGCTCCCGCGTTTCCACTGCCCTTTGTGCGGACATCTTCTTGAAACAGACGGCTGGAAATAATCACGGCACCGTTGAGATTTCCCAGAAGGTAGCCCACCAAAGCGGCTAAAACCAGCGCAAAAATCCGCATCAGTCCTGATCCCCCTTATCGCCCTTTTGGCGAATGGTGATACGAACCGGCGTACCTTCCAGGCCAAACACGGCACGAATCTGGTTTTCCAGATAGCGCTGGTAGGAGAAGTGGAACAGCCGTGCATCATTGCAGAAAAAGACAAAGTGCGGCGGCTTGACGCCAATTTGAGTGGCATAGTAGACCTTCAGTCTGCGTCCCTTATCGGTAGGCGGCTGCACGCGCGCCGTGGCATCCTCCAGAATATTGTTGAGCATACCGGTTGTAATGCGCATAGCGCTTTGATCTGCCACGTGATTGATCAGTTCAAACAGTCTGTCCACACGCTGGCCTGTCAGTGCAGAGATGAAAAGAATCGGCGCATAGGGCATATAGCTCAAATCCTTGCGAATTTCGGCCGTTTTTTCATCCATGGTTTTGGTATCTTTTTCTACCGTATCCCATTTGTTGGCAACAATAATGCACGCCTTTCCGGCCTCATGCGCCAGACCTGCAATTTTGGTGTCCTGCTCAGTTACGCCTTCGTTGGCATCGATCAAAATCAGGCACACATCGCAGCGCTCAATGGCGTTCATGCTGCGCAGGTTGGAATATTTTTCAATGGCGTCGTCCACCTTTGACTTGCGCCGCATTCCGGCTGTGTCAATAAAGCGGTATTTTCCGTGTTCATTTTCAAAGTAGCTGTCAATGGCATCGCGTGTTGTTCCCGCAACATCAGATACAATAACACGTTCCATACCGAGAATTTTGTTGAGTAAGCTCGATTTGCCCACATTCGGCTTACCGACGATTGCCACGTTGATGCAATCCTCCTCAACCTCGTTTTCATCCGGGGCAGGGAAGTGCTCCACGCAAAAATCCAACAAATCGCCGGTGCCGTGCCCGTGAATTGCAGACACCTCGATCGGGTCACCCAAGCCGAGCGCATAGAATTCATAGATATCCGGATTGACGCCGCCAACGGAATCGCATTTATTGACCGCCAGGCACACCGGCTTTTTCGACCGGAGCAGCATATTGGCAATTTCCTGGTCGGCAGCGGTCATGCCGGTTTTGACGTCCACCACCATAATGATCACGTTTGCCGTTTCAATGGCAATTTCCGCCTGCCTGCGCATAAATTGCAGCATTTCGCTGTTGGTATTCGGCTCAATGCCGCCGGTGTCGATAATTTCAAAATCACGGCCGTTCCAGTCGCAGCCTCCGTAAATCCTGTCGCGGGTAACACCCGGCGTGTCCTCCACAATAGCAGTTCGCCTACCGGTCAGTTTGTTGAACAGCATCGATTTGCCAACATTCGGTCTTCCCACAAGGGCAACTAATGGCTTTGCCATGCAATCGCCTCCTCATATTTCAAGTTTACCCGCCCCATGACCAAATCAAACGGCCATGGGGCCGGGAATTATTTTAAGTTCTTTAACCGCTGTTCCGATTCGGTCAATTGTGCCAACAGTGCCGTCAGGCGTGCAACCTTGGCGCGTTCATTGGCGACCACCGCTTCCGGTGCCTTGGCAACAAAGGCTTCGTTTTTCAGCTTGCCCTCGGTGCGAGTGAGATCATTTTCTGCCTTTGCCTTTTCTCTTGCGATGCGTTCAAGCTCCTTGTCCACATCCACAAGCTGTGCCATCGGCATGAACATTTTTGCATCCACCGTCACGCAGCCTGCCATGTCCTCGTGTCCTTCCGGCAGCGCGTCGGACACAACCAGCTTGTCCGCATAGGCCAGACGGCAGATATAGCCCTCACCGGCGGCAAAAATCTCCGGCTTTGTAGTTGTAACGTAAAGGGTGCATTTTTTGCTGGGCGGAACATTCATTTCCGCTCTGCGGTTGCGGATGGCGCGAATGGCTTCCATAATGGATTCCATTTCCTTTTCCTCCGCCGCGAAATTCAGCTCCTCACGTGCAACCGGCCAATCGGAACAAATCAGCGTGTCACCCTCATGGGGGATCGCCTGCCAGATTTCCTCTGTGATAAACGGCATAAACGGATGCAGCAAGCGCAAAAATTGGTCAAGCACATACACCAAAACCCGCTGCGCGCATTCCTTTTTCTCATCATCTTCCGCATACAGGCGTGCCTTGGTCAGTTCAATATACCAGTCGCAGTAGTCGTCCCAGATGAAGTCGTAAATTTTTGCCGAAGCAACGCCCAATTCATAGGCATCCAGGTTTTCGGTGACCTCTTGAATCAAGGTATTCAGCTTGCCAAGGATCCACTTGTCCTCCAGCTCCAGCTTGTCTAACGCTGGCAGCTTGTTTTCTTCCACAGTCAGATTCATCAGCACATACCGGCTGGCGTTCCAAATCTTGTTGGCAAAGTTACGCATGGCTTCGCACTTATCCGTGTAAAAGCGCATGTCGTTGCCGGGGGAATTGCCGGTGATCAGATTAAAGCGCAATGCGTCTGCACCGTATTTTTCTGCCATTTCCAACGGGTCGATGCCGTTTCCAAGCGATTTGGACATTTTTCTGCCCTTGTCATCGCGCACCAGACCGTGGATAAATACGGTTTTAAAGGGCGGCAGCTTCATCTGCTCCATGCCGGAGAAGATCATGCGGGCGACCCAGAAGAAAATAATATCGTAGCCGGTGACCATTACAGAGGTCGGATACCAATAGTGCAGCGCTTCGGAATCCTTGTCCGGCCAACCCATGGTTGAAAACGGCCACAGGGCAGAGGAGAACCATGTGTCCAGCACATCCTCCTCACGAGTCAGATGGGTACTGCCACATTTTTCGCAGCAGGTGGGATCCTCGCGCTTGACGTTGATGTGACCGCATTCGTCACAGTACCAAGCGGGAATCTGGTGCCCCCACCAGAGCTGACGGGAAATGCACCAATCGTGGACATTTTCCATCCAGTTTGTATAAATTTTCGTGAAGCGTTCCGGCACAAACTTGATGGTACCGTCTTTCACCACGCGCAGCGCTTCTTTTGCCAGCGGTTCCATCTTGACAAACCACTGCGCAGAAATCATCGGCTCAACATCGCGGTGGCAGCGGTAGCAGGTGCCGACATTGTGGCTGTAGTCCTCTGTTTTGACCAGATAGCCCTGTTCTTCCAGATCCTTCACCACGGCCTTGCGGCACTCATAGCGATCCATACCGCAGTATTTCCCGCCGTTTTCATTGATATGACCGTCATCGCCAATGACTTTAATCACTTCCAGATTGTGGCGCAAACCGACCTCAAAGTCGTTGGGGTCATGTGCAGGCGTCATTTTTACGCAGCCGGTACCGAAGTCCATTTCGCAGTAATCGTCTGCAATGATGGGAATTTCACGGTTCATCAGCGGCAAAATGCAGGTTTTGCCGATCAAATGCTGATAGCGGGTGTCGTTGGGGTTGACCGCAACGGCCGTATCGCCCATCATGGTTTCCGGACGTGTTGTTGCAACCACCATATCGCCGGAGCCATCGCTCAGCGGATAGCGCAGGTGCCACAAATGGCCGGGCTTATCCACAAACTCCACCTCGGCATCCGACAGCGCCGTGGTGCAGTGGGGGCACCAGTTGATAATGCGGGAGCCTTTATAAATTAACCCTTTGTCATACAACTCGCAGAACGTTTCGCGAACGGCCTTGGAGCAGCCCTCGTCCATGGTAAAGCGCTGACGATCCCAGTCGCAGGAAGCGCCCATTTTCATTTGCTGCTTCACAATGCGGTCGCCATATTGTTTTTTCCAATCCCAAACCCGTTCCAGAAACTTCTCACGCCCCAGATCATAACGAGTCAAGCCCTCATTCTCGCGCAGATGCTCCTCCACCTTGATCTGCGTTGCAATACCGGCATGGTCGGTGCCAGGCAGCCACAAGGCGGAATAGCCTTGCATCCGCTTAAAACGAGTCAGGATATCCTGCAAAGTGCAGTCCAATGCGTGTCCCATGTGCAGTTGCCCTGTCACATTGGGGGGCGGCATAACGATAGAAAACGGCTTCTTATCCGGGTCAGTGGATGCATGAAAGCAGCCTTTCTCCAACCACATTTGGTAGATTCTGGATTCTACATCCTTTGGTTCGTAGGCCTTTGGGAGTTCTCTTTTCATTGTTTCCATCTCCTTTATTCAAAAAAAGCGCCCAAAGCAGGCAAACTGCTCAGGGCGAAACGCATTCCGTGGTACCACCTGAGTTCCTGAAAAACAGGCACTCCAGCCCTATAACGGGAGCATCCCGTAGCAGCTTACTTGATTCAGCTCTCCGCTCCAAGGTGACGTTCATCTTGCGCCCTGCGGACTTGCACCAACCGTCCGTTCTCTGAAAGCAGCGCTTTTTGACTACTCTTCCTTTTCCACGCGTTTTTCCTATCCATATGCAATCGGCTTGATTGCAATTAAATATATCATACACGATTTTCCAAAAAAGTCAACAGGTATCTCACACGATTTTCCAATAAATGTGTAAGTTTACAACAGGAAAATAGAAAAAGGCGATTGCGTCCGTTAGAATAAGGCTGTCGTACCCAAACCAACGAAAGGACGCAATCGCCATTGTAACGCAAGGAAGCTATGCTATCCGCTGTTCAAATGTTTCCTATTTCTGTGTGTCCCAATATTGGTCAATTACCTGCTCTGTAAGTGCCTGAAGCTGTTGCGAACACGTTTCATACAGGGCTGCATTTGTTTCTTCGTCGATTCCATCTATCGAATAATAGGTAGAAAACGAATATTCATACTTACCTAAGGCAAATTCCCAGCAAATGTATTGGTCGGAAGAAGCAGTGATATCATCGCGAATAATAATCGGGATTTCACGGTAAGTATCCGGAAGATTGCGGTAGATTCCTGATTTCTCGGTTGTGCAGCGCAAAGAAAGTATGCCGCTTCCATCCTCCACAATACTCTTTGGTAAATCGCCGGTAACCTCATAACCAATCTTGTTTGCACGAATATCCCGACCGTCCATTAAAACACGATATTCCGCATTTTGTAATGTAAACCCGGATAAATCCGGCAAGAAAACAGGGACGCTTTTTAACTTGGATTGCAGTTCCTCATAAGAATCTGCTGTTTTTTGGAAACCATCGTAGAACGGAAAGGCGAATAGCAATTTAATGGCAAATGCAACCACCAGCGCCAGGACAACGATTAGGATAATCCATTTGATTGATATGCGTTTTTTCATGACAGTTCACCTCATAATACATTTGTTCCGGCTGGCACTTGTTGTGTGATTTGTTTTCTGGAATTTTGCAGGAAGATTTGTGTTTTGCGGTGCAGTTTATCATAATTGTCAGCCAGCTATTCACAATTCTTCTATCCATACTATGAATATATAGTAAAAAATCACATTTGTCAATACCTGTTTCAAGATAAATTTCTAAAATAAACACATTGCGCCGAAGAATTTGTTACATTCTTCGACGCAAATAAATTTATATTGAATTTGCAACGCCTTTTCGCACCAAAGCGCGTTTTAGCTTTGCCTCGGCCAGCTTTAAATCGCGTTCGGAGGTATTTTTATCCTCCAGCACGGATTTTGCACGCTGGTAAGCATTTTCGGCGCGCTGCTTGTCGATGTCCTCTGCCCATTCAAAGGTGGTGGCAACCAGCTTGACGCTGCCGTTGCTGACGGTCAGCAGACCGCCGATACACGCGGCCTTTCGCGGCGCGGAGCCTTCATCCAAGCGAACCGATGCCGGACCCATGCCCAGCGCGGTCACCATATCGATATGGTTGGCAAGAATGCCCAAGTCGCCACTGATGGCGCGTACGGACAACTGTACCGCTTCTCCGTCATATACCAAGCCGTCAGGCGTCACAATTTGCAGATGAAAAGCGTTCATACTTACTCACCCTTTTTATATTTTGCAACAACGTCGTCAATGGAACCGGCGAACAGGAAGCAGGATTCGGGAATCTCATCGTGCTTGCCTTCGATGATTTCTTTAAAGCCGCGGATGGTTTCCTTCAACGGCACATACTGTCCCTTCATGCCAGTGTACTGTTCTGCAACATGGAACGGCTGCGACAGGAAACGCTGCACCTTACGGGCGCGGTTGACAGTCATTTTGTCTTCCTCAGACAATTCGTCCATACCCATAATGGCGATGATATCCTGCAATTCCTTATAGCGCTGCAAGATTCGCTGCACATCTCTGGCAACCTCGTAATGCTCTTTGCCCACAATTTCCGGGGAGAGGATACGGGAAGTTGAATCCAGCGGGTCAACGGCGGGGTAGATACCCAAAGAAGAAATGGCGCGGTCAAGAACGGTTGTTGCATCCAAGTGTGCAAATGTGGTGGCGGGAGCCGGGTCGGTCAGGTCGTCCGCCGGGACATAGACCGCCTGCACAGAGGTGATAGAGCCGTTCTTTGTGGAGGTAATGCGTTCCTGCAAAGCGCCCATTTCGGTAGCCAATGTTGGCTGATAGCCAACGGCAGACGGCATACGGCCAAGCAGCGCCGACACCTCGGAGCCAGCCTGTGTAAAGCGGAAAATATTATCAATAAACAACAGCACATCCTGGTGCTTTACATCGCGGAAATATTCCGCCATGGTCAGGCCGGACAGACCCACACGCATACGTGCTCCGGGCGGCTCATTCATCTGTCCGTAGACCAATGCCGTTTTCGACAGAACGCCGGATTCCTTCATTTCATAATAAAGGTCGTTGCCCTCGCGGGTGCGCTCGCCAACGCCGGTGAAAACGGAGTAGCCGTCATGTTCGGTCGCAATGTTATAGATCAATTCCTGAATCAAAACGGTTTTGCCGACACCTGCACCGCCGAACAGACCGATTTTGCCGCCCTTTGCATAGGGGCAAATCAGGTCGACGACCTTAATGCCGGTTTCCAAAATCTCCGTGCTGGATTCCTGCTCGTCAAAGCTGGGAGCAGGTCTGTGGATAGGCCAGCGCTCCAAAGTGACCGGCGCGGGCATATTGTCAATCGGCTTGCCCAGCAGATTGAAGATGCGGCCAAGGCACTCTTCACCAACCGGAACCGTGATCGGCTTACCGGTATCGACAGCCTCCAGCCCACGTTCCAGGCCGTCCGTGGCGCTCATGGAGATGCAGCGCACCACATTATCGCCGATATGCTGCGCGACCTCCACCGTAATTTTTTCATTGCCCCGATAGACCTCAATGGCATTGAGCAAATCGGGCAGATGTCCATTTTCAAAGCGGATATCCAGCACAGGTCCGATAATTTGAACAACAGTGCCGGTATTTTTCATGGCCATAGCGGTCAACTCCTTGTAACAATTAAATTATGCCTCGGAACCGCCGACAATTTCGGTGATTTCCTGGGTGATCGCACCTTGACGGGCGCGGTTGTACTTCAAGCTCAAATCCGCAATCATTTCCTCGGCGTTTTTGGTGGCGGAATCCATGGCGGTACGCCGCGCGGCTTGTTCCGCTGCAACGGATTCACACAGCGCGCCATAAATCAGGCCGCCCAAATATTCCGGAATGATAGCGTCGAACACGGTAACGGGATCCGGCTCGTAGAGCGTGAGCATTGCTGAGCCACCATCCTTTTCCGCAGTCTTGCCCAGATGCTCCAGCGGGAGCAGGGGAATGGTGGCAGGGGACTGGTTCAGCACGGAAACAAAGTTTGTATACGCAAGGACAATTTCATCAAATTCTCCGGATAAAAACAGCTTGGAGAGCAGCTTTGCCACGGTAAAGCAATCGCCGATCGTTACCTCTGCGGCCTCGGCGTAGGTTTCCGACACGATCGGCACGCCGCAATGACGAAAATATTCCACAGCCTTTTTACCGATCGGCATCACACAGAAATCTTTCTGCGCTGCTTGCGCCGTAACCAGCTTGAGAATATTGCTGTTATAGCCTCCGGCCAGTCCACGGTCGCCGGCAATGACAATGTAGCAGGATTTTTTAACTTCCCGATGCTCGGTGAAAGGGGAGGAAAAGTCCTGCACATTGGCGGCGATGTCCGTGAACGCGGCATAAAGCGTTTCAAAGTAGGGACGGCTTTCCAGCGCCTTGTTCTGCGCCTTGCGCAGCTTGGACGCGGCAACCATTTCCATGGCTTTTGTAATTTGTTTGGTGGAGCTCATGCTTTTGATGCGGGTTTTAATTGCCTTCATGGAAACACCAGCCATGCAGCATCACTCCTTCCTTACTTTTTCTTCAAGAAATCTGCAACGTATTCGCGCAGCGCTTCCTGCAACGCCGTTTCTGTGCTACTGTCCAAAACGCCGGTCTTGCGGATGGTTTTCAAAACCTGATTGTAGCGGGTATCCATCCAGGAATACAGCCCCGCTTCAAACTCGGCAACATCTGCAACGGCGATTTCCTTCAGATAGTCATGCGTGACGGCGTAGAGAATGCAGACCTGATGTGCAACCTCGACAGGCGCATTGTTGCTCTGCTTCAGAACTTCGACCACGCGTTCGCCCTGTGCCAGACGGTCTTTCGTATCCTGATCCAGATCAGAGCCGAACTGCGCAAAGCTCTGCAATTCGCGGTACTGCGAATACAACAGCTTCAAAGAACCGGCAACTTTTTTCATTGCCTTGATCTGTGCATCGCCGCCGACACGGGAAACGGAAATACCGGGGTTGACCGCCGGCATGACGCCTGCATGGAACAACTCGGTTTCCAAGAAAATCTGGCCGTCGGTGATGGAAATAACATTCGTTGGGATATACGCGGAAACGTCGCCGGCCTGTGTTTCGATGATCGGCAGCGCCGTCAAAGAGCCGCCGCCATATTCCGGCGCCATTCTCGCCGCGCGTTCGAGCAGGCGGGAGTGCAGATAAAAGACATCGCCGGGGTACGCTTCGCGTCCGGGCGGGCGACGAATCAGCAGGGAAATGGCACGGTAGGCCACCGCGTGTTTGCTCAAATCGTCGTAGACCACCAGCACGTCCTTGCCCTGTGCCATGAAATATTCGCCCATTGCGCAGCCTGCGTAGGGGGCAATATACTGCATCGGCGCCAATTCCGAAGCGGTTGCCGAAACAACGATGGTGTAGTCCATCGCACCCGCAGCCGTCAGGCTGTTGACGATTTGTGCCACCGTGGAGCGCTTTTGTCCAATGGACACATACACGCAGATCACGTTCTTGCCCTTTTGGTTGACAATTGTGTCTGTGGCAATGGTGGTTTTACCGGTTTGACGGTCGCCGATGATCAATTCACGCTGCCCGCGTCCGATGGGAATCATCGAGTCGATGGCCTTGATGCCGGTTTGCAGCGGAACGGAAACGGATTTTCGTTCGATGATACCAGGGGCAGGGGACTCGACGGGGCGGTACTGCGTGGCATCAATGGGGCCTTTGCCATCGATGGGATGACCCAGTGCGTTGACCACGCGGCCGATCATGCTTTCACCGACCGGAACGGACACGACCCGTCCGGTGCGCTTGACAATGTCGCCCTCTTTCAGACCTGCGTCCGATCCGAGAATGACAACGGAAACCGTATTTTCCTCCAAATTCAGCGCCATGCCATAGCTGCCGTTGGGCAGTTCGATCAATTCGTTGACAACGCACTTGTCAAGTCCTGCCACCCGTGCAATGCCATCGCCGACCAGAATAATGGAGCCGGTTTCGCTTTGTTCGATTTTTGATTCATAGTTCTTGATTTGAGAACGGATAATTTTCGTAATTTCTTCTGGTTTCAGTTCCATGTTCTACCAGCTTTCTGTGTTAAAGTACGGTGTCGTGCAGCAATGTCCGCACATCGTCCAGCCGATGGCGAATGGTGCCGTCAAGCTGCGTGCCGTCCATTTCCAGACGAATCCCGCCCAGCACTGTAGGGTCGATTTTGTTGGTCAAATCGATGGTTTTTCCGGTCACTTCCGACAGCTTTTTCACGAGCTTCTGCTGCAAATCATCGTGCAGTGCAACCGCCGTGACTGCCGTTGCTTCCAAAATAGCGTGATCTTCATTGAACCGGTGACGGTATTCGGTACAGCAGGCCGGAAACTCCCGCATCAACCCGCGTTCGGTCAAGAGCTTCATAAAATTCAGCACATACGGGTGTACCTTACCGCCAAAATCGTGCTGCAAA
>CAMDZY010000021.1 GCA_945910975.1 uncultured Clostridia bacterium
CTTTTTCAGCAAGGACAGGTAGAGGGCGTAATTTATTTTGCGACGATCCCAACCCCACGGCACAAAGCGATTTTACAGAACTACCCGGTGCCGGTGGTGGCGTTGAGCCAGAAAGTGGACTATCTGTCGTGTGTCTATCACAATGAACGTGAGGCGGCCAGGGATGTGGCGCGGGTTTTGCTGCGTGGCGGGCAGAAACATCCGGGCTACATCGGCGTCACGCCCAAAGACATCGCCGTGGGTACCGAACGCCGGTTGGGATTTTTGGACGCCGTTCGGGAAGTGGGTCTTTTGGTGCCGGACGCCAATATGATGATTACCGGCTTCAACCTGGAGGATGGCGATAACGCTGCCCGTCGCTTGTTTGAACAGGCTCCTGAAATTGATGCCCTTTTTTGCGCCACGGACACGCTTGCGATTGGCGCGATGCAGTATATCAAAGCGACTGGCCGCAAAATTCCGCAGGATGTGAGTATTGTCGGTGTCGGGCATTCGCGGATGACGGAAATTGTTACCCCGCGGCTTACGACGGCGCATCTGTTCCTGGAAACCGCCGGAGCCGAAGCGGCGCAGATGCTGCTGCAAATTCTGGATACCGGCATGGATCTGAAAAAGCGGGTAGAATTGGGCTATGAGATTATCCCGCAGGAGTCTGTGAAAAGCGTATAAAATCAGTTTCATAAATACAAAGCGTGTTTTTAGACGATTCCACGCGGCTTTTGTGCATGATGCTGTAAAAATATCTGAAAAATTGGAGAATACTCCATATTTACATTTAAATAAATTTTGATAAAATATGAAATAGATAAGAAACCGGTTTTACAAAAAAACAAAAAAGGGGAGTTTCACAATGGATTACAGCAAATCGGCTTCCGGCATTCTGAAACACATTGGCGGGAAAGAAAACATTGTTTCCGCCGCACACTGCGCCACACGGCTGCGCTTGGTCATCGCGGACAACGCGAAATGCGACAAAGACGCGCTGGAAGAAGTAGAGGGCGTCAAGGGTGTATTTGAAGCCTCCGGCCAGCTACAAATCATCTTCGGCACCGGCGTTGTAAACAAGGTCTACGACGCATTTATCGCACAGGCGGGCATCACCGCCGCCACTAAGGAAGAGGTCAAGTCCGCTGCCGCCAAAAAGGGCAATCCCTTCCAGCGCTTTATCAAAACACTTGGCGACATCTTCGTTCCCATCATTCCGGCCATTGTAGCATCCGGCTTCCTGATGGGCATCATGGAATCTTTGAATTTCCTGATCGGCAAGGGCTACATCTCCATGTCGACGGACAACGTACTTTTCGTCCTGGCCAACCTCTTTTCCAACACCGCGTATGTCTTCTTGCCGGTACTGATCGGCTTCTCCGCTGCCAAGGTTTTCGGTGGCAATCAATACCTCGGCGGCGTCATCGGTATGATCATGGTGCATCCGGAACTGCAAAACGCATGGACCATGTCCGGCGGCATCGACCGGTATCTGGATGTGTTCGGACTTTGGCAAGTGCCGATGGTCGGCTACCAAGGGCACGTGATCTCCGTGATTATCGCCGTGTTTGTGATGTGCCAGATTGAAAAATTCCTGCACAAGCGCGTTCCTTCTATGCTCGACTTGTTCGTCACACCGCTGGTTTCCGTGTTTGTCACCGGATTTTTGACCATGACGGTTATCGGCCCTGTGTTCAATACGGTTGAAAGCGGCATCATCAGCGGCATTCAAGCCCTGATTTCGATTCCCTTTGGCATCGGTTCGCTGATTATGGGCGCGTTGTATGCGCCGACAGTGGTCACCGGCATCCACCATATGTACACCATCATCGACCTTGGACAGATCCAGCAGTACGGCGTGACCTATTGGCTGCCGCTGGCTTCCGCCGCCAACATTGCGCAGGGTGCCGCAGCACTGGCTGTGGCATTGAAAACCAAGGATAGAAAGCTCAAATCCATGGCACTTCCGTCCTCTTTGTCTGCGTTCATGGGCATTACGGAGCCTGCTATTTTCGGCGTGAACATCCGCTTTTTCCGTCCCTTTATCTGTGCCTGCATCGGCGGTGGCGTGGGCGCCATGTTTGCCTCCATTACCCAGTTGGGCGCTACCGGAACCGGCGTTACCGGCATTTTCGGTGTCCTGCTGTGCCTGAATGCACCCATCAAGTACATCCTCATGTTCCTGATCTCTGCCGGCGTGTCTTTTGGACTGACATGGATGTTCGGCTACAAAGATACCACAAGCAAAAAAGCACCCGCAAAGCAGCCTGACGGATCGGAAGAATCGCTGCCCATGGCAGACGGTGCGTTGCGCATCCTTGCGCCCATTGCCGGAACCGTTGTTCCGCTTTCCGAAACCGGCGATGAAACCTTTGCCGGGGAGATTCTCGGAAAGGGGTTTGCCATCCGTCCTACCGAGGGTAAGGTGATTGCGCCTTGCGATGGCACAGTGTCTGCAACCATGGGACACGCAGTGTGTCTGGAATGCGACAACGGTCTGGAGCTGCTGATTCACGTCGGCATTGACACAGTGAAACTGGGCGGCAAGCATTATACCTCCTTGGTCAAAGAAGGACAGCACGTTCGGGCGGGCGAAAAACTGATGGAGTTTGACATCCCCGCCATCGAAGCTGAGGGCTTCCGAACGATCACCCCGGTTATCGTTACAAATTCCGATGATTATTCCGACGTCACCGGCATCTCGGGTGATGTCCCGGCAGGACAGCCCATGATGGCCGTTCAGAAGTAAAGGAAACAATATGAATGCATTGAATCGAGATCTAACCGCATTGGTACGACACGTTGAGCGGGAAGGCCTGGCACTTGCCAACGCAGACCCCCGCAGACTGGGTTACCATCTGATGCCGCCTGTTGGCTGGATGAACGACCCCAACGGCCTGTGCTGGTATCAGGGAAACTACCATGTTTTTTTCCAGTACAGTCCATTCAATGCCAATCGTGGCGTGATCTTTTGGGGACACTGGAGCAGCCCCGACCTGCTGCATTGGCAGCAGCTGCCTGTTTTCCTCTGTCCCGATCAGCCTTGGAATGTCCACGGTGTGTTTTCCGGCTCTGCGCTGGTTGAAGATGACGCGCTATATCTCTACTACACCGGCAGCGTGAAACACATGGGGGATTATGACTACATCAACAGCGGCAGAGATTCCAACACGGCGCTTGCCATCACCCGTGACGGTGTCCACGCGGATTCCAACCGGCTGCTTCTGACAAGCAAGGACTACCCCGCAGATGCAAGCTGCCATGTGCGCGACCCCAAGGTATGGAAACAGGACGGAAAATATTACATGGTTCTGGGCGAAAGAACCACGGACAGTGTTGGGAAAGTCCTTGTTTACGAATCGGATGACAAGCTCTGCTGGACACACATCAACACACTGCAAACGCCACAACCCTTTGGCTATATGTGGGAGTGCCCGGATTTGTTCGAGATTGACGGACAGACCATCCTGGCCGTGTCCCCGCAGGGCGTGGCGCAGAACAAAAATCATTTTCAAAACATCTATTCCTGTGGCTATTTCCCGCTGCATGGCGATTTCCGGAGTGCGTATACGCTCGGAGCATATCAGGAAGCCGACCTTGGTTTTGACTATTACGCGCCGCAGAGCTTCCTTGCACCGGACGGCAGGCGTATTGTCCTTGGCTGGATGGGGATGCCGGATGCGTCCTACAAAAACCCCACCGCCGATGAAAACGGCTGGCAGCACGCCATGACCGTTCCCCGCGAGCTGCACTGGAACGGACGTGCGGTGACTGCCCAGCCCATTCGGGAGCTGGAACAGCTTCGCCGAAACCGCCGGGAGTTTTCCTTTGACGGCACCGCGCATACGGAATATTCTGCGCAGGCAGACATGGAAATTGTCAATTTGGGAACCTTTCTTCGGCTCACATTGGGTGACGATTTGCAAATCACGTATGCCGACGGATTGTTGCGCTTGCATCTGTACGCACATAGTGGATATGGCCGCACCACGCGGGTCGCGGAGGTTAGCGCATTGCAGGAGCTGCGCATTTTGCTGGACAGTTCCTCTTGTGAGATCTTTCTCAACGGCGGCGAGCAAGTCATGACCACGCGGTTTTACCCAGGAATAAATCATCAATGCACATTCGAAGGCAAGGGCTTGGTGAAGCTTTACGACATGGAATCCATGGAATTTGCCTATGCGGAAGGGAAGGAGGAAGCCCATTGAAACGAGTTGTGGCGATCGGCGAATTGCTGATTGACTTTTTGCCCCAGGAAAAGGGCTGCGCGCTGCGCGATGTGGTGCGGTTTGAGCGAAGAGCGGGTGGCGCACCTGCCAACGTGGTCACAGCGGTGAGCTGTTTGGGCGGTGAGGGGGCAATGATCTCGCAGGTGGGCAAGGATGCCTTTGGCGAATACATCCTGGAAGTCCTGCGGCAAAACGGCGTTGATACACGCTATGTATTTCAAACCGACCGCGCACACACCGGACTTGCCTTCGTGTCGTTGGATGCCGGCGGAGATCGGGAGTTCTCTTTCTTCCGCAACCCCAGCGCCGATCTGCTCCTTGCACCGGAGCAGATCGAAGAAGCAATGCTGGACAACTGCGGAACGCTGCATTTTTGCTCTGTCGATTTGGCCGATTCTCCAATGAAGCAGGCAACAAAGGAGCTGATCGAACTGGCAAAGCGGAAGCAGCTGCTGATCAGCTTTGACCCCAATGTCAGACTTCCTTTGTGGAATGCTCCGGAAGCCTGCCAAAGTGCTATCCGGGAATTTCTTCCTTACGCCGATTTGGTGAAGCTGTCCGACGACGAGCTAGAATTTGTCACGGGCTGTCGCGACGACAGGGAAGCGGCCGAAATGCTGTTCCGGCTTGGCTGCCGGATGCTTCTGGTCACCAAGGGCGCCAACGGATCAGCAGTATACACAAAAAATGCCCATGCGAGCTACGGCGTGGTTGCAGGCCCTGTTGTGGACACCACCGGCGCCGGAGATTCCTTCATCGGTTCTTTCTTGTTCCAGCTGATGCGGGATTGTGTCAGGCCGGACACGTTGGGACACTTGAATGAGAAAAACTTAGAAGATTACCTGCGTTTTTCGGCAGGACACGCCGCCTTGACGGTTGCCAAAAAGGGTGCCGTCATGGCGTCAATGAATGAAATGATTCGGAGGAATACAAAATGAAACAGTTTACTTACACCGTCACCGACCCCCTGGGCATCCATGCCCGCCCCGCCGGCCAGCTTGCCAAGGTTGCAAAATCCTTTGCCGACACCGTTGTGACCGTGGCAAAAGATGGAGCCGCCGTCAAAGCCAGCCAGTTGATGAAGCTGATGAGCCTTGGCGTCAAAGCCGGCGACACGATCACTGTCACCGCCGAAGGTGCAAACGAGGATGCAGCCATTGCTGCCGTCCGGGAGTTTGTCGAAAATAATCTGTAAAAAAACCGCTCAACGGAGGAAAATGCCATGATTCTGATGCAAGGAAAGGGCGTGTCCAAGGGTGTTATCAGCGGCGCGCTGTATTTCCTCCGACGCCATACCGGCGAAATTACGAAAACCGCCGCAGATGTGGATGCGGAAAAAGCTCGTTTTGCCGCTGCCCAACAGACTGCCATTGCGCAGCTGGAAGCGCTTGCGGAAAAGTGCCGTGAGGAGGCAGGTGAGAAAACCGCGATCCTCTTTGAAACCCATGCCATGTTTGTCGAGGACGAGGATTTTGTGGAGTGCATCCAATCCATGATGGAGGAGGAAAACACCACCGCAGAATATGCCGTCCAACAGGCAGGGGAACAGTTCGCCGCGATGTTTGCTGCGATGGACGATGCCTATATGCAGGCCAGAGCGGCGGATATCCGCGATGTGGCACGGCGGCTGGTGGATATTTTGCAAGGTGCCGGCGAGTGCGGCATCGACTCTGAAACGCCGGTCATCCTGGCGGCAGACGATTTGGCACCTTCTGAAACCTTACAGTTGGATAAGAGCAAGATTTTAGGTTTTGCGACCATGGGCGGCTCCGGCAACAGTCACACTGCGATTTTGGCAAGAACCATGGGCATCCCAGCAGTCTGCGGTCTGGGCAGCGAGCTAAAAGAGGAATACGCAGGCAGAGTGGCGTACATTGACGGCGAAACCGGCAAAATGGTCATCGAACCGGACGAGCTGACCTTGCAGGCGTTCAAGAACAAATACGAAAAACAACAGCAGCGGAAACAACTGCTTGCCACCATGAAGGGACAGGAGGATGTGACGCTGGACGGCAGAAAAATCAAGCTCTACTGCAACATCGGTTCTCCCGATGATGTGAGTGCCGTTCTGAGCAACGATGCACAGGGCATCGGGCTGTTCCGTTCGGAATTTCTGTATCTTGCTGCGGAGGATTACCCCAGCGAGGATGCGCAGTTTGAGGCGTATCGTTCTGTTGCTGCCGCCATGGACGGCAAACGCGTGATCATCCGCACATTGGACATCGGCGCAGACAAGCAGGTGGATTATTTCCATCTCGACAAAGAAGAAAATCCTGCCATGGGTCTGCGCGCCATCCGCATCTGCCTGAACCGACCCGAAATTTTCCGAACCCAGCTCCGGGCGCTGTACCGTGCTTCGGCTTTCGGCAAAATCGCCATCATGTTCCCGATGATTGCCTCTGTCTGGGAAGTCAAGGAGTGTAAGCGTGCTTGCCAGGCTGTCATGACGGAACTGGACAAGGAAGGCATTCCATATAACCCGGATACGGAAATCGGCATCATGATCGAAACCCCCGCTGCGGTATTCATGGCCGATGAGCTTGCCCAGCTTGTGGATTTTTTCAGCGTTGGCACCAACGACCTGACCCAGTACACGCTGGCCTGTGACCGCCAATGCAACGATTTGGGCAAATTCTTCGACCCACATCACCCGGCAGTCCTCCGTGCGCTAAAACACACGGCCGATGCCGCACACAAAGCAGGCATCTGGGTAGGCATCTGCGGCGAATTGGGCGCCGACATCAGCCTTTTGCCAACCTTCCTGGCAATTGGCATTGATGAACTGAGCGTATCGCCCTCGGCGGTGCTGCCGCTACGGGCAGAGATTCGCAAGAGCATTGCCCAGACCTGTACACTGGATTTACTGCAATAAAACACGCCGCCGAACCTGACTGCTTCAAAGCGTAGGCTCGGCGGAGTATTTTTATTCGCCATCATTTTGGGCGGCTTTTTTATAATCAATGATCCCGGTTATGCCTGAAATTACAAGTATCACAGCAAGTACCAATGTTATGATCCAGTTATCCATGCTTTCTTTCCCGATCCATAATATGATAAATGACAATATTGCCAATACTCCAAATACCAACTGGCCGATGGAACAAATAAGATTCCATTTTTTCATTGTTTATCTCACTTTCATGCACAAAAAAGGGCTGCCCCTCATTGTTTAGAAAACCATGAGAGGCAGCCCACTTACGTTACTTTTTGAAGTCCGATGCCTTTACGTGCTGGCTCAGCAGGTAATAGGTTTCGCAGTAGTGCGGGTGGGCAATGCCGCCGACACTGGCTGCTGTGACCAGTTTGTTTCTGGCGCCTTCGTAGCGGTCAGCCAGCTTGTAGCCGGTGACGGCACTGATTTGATTGCCAAGACCGTTGGCGGAGGTGATCTCCGCAAGAATTTGCATAAAGTATGCGGGAATCTGGCAGCTCTTGTAGCGGGTCAGCCAGAGCGACTTATACTGCTCGATCTTGCAGTACTTCTTGGCACGCTTCGGAATCTTTGCCAGATCAGAAGCGGTCAGGCCGGACTGGGTGATGTTATTGGAAGAAGCGTCTCCGTGGCACTTGCAGGTGTAGACATAACAAGCGTCCCAGCCTTTTGCGACCCCGGCGAGCTTGCCGACCAATTCGCTGAGGTTCTTTGCGCTCATCTGGTTGTACCAGGATTTGCCTACCAGATCGTGCCATTCATTTTCCATGCTGCTGGTCATATCGATGGTTGCAGAAACGCCGAAGCGGCGGAATTTCCACGCCGTCATGGGTACACAGGGAACAAAGTCGTCCTCGTTGACCAGATTAAAGATTGCACGGTACTTCGCATTTCCGGCGGAGGTGGAAACGGTTGTGTTGGGTGCGGCAAAGGTATAACCGAAAACGGTCTTGCCCTGGTCGATCAGCTTGGCAGATACGAGGTTCGCGATTGCTGCGCCGCGGGAATGTCCGGTGACCCAGAAAACAACATTGCCGGAATTCAGCCCGTTTTTGCTGGCGTAGCTTTTCAAATAGTCCATGATACGGTTGGCGGCTACATCGAAGCCCTTGTGATTCTTGGAATCCTTCCAGTCAGCAAAAGAATTGAACTGGCTGCGGTTGCCCATATCAAAGTTACTGCTCCATTCCTCGATGGTGCCGTTGGTGCCGCGAATGACCACTGCGACAACTTCTTTGGTATCACCGTTATAGGTAACGGCGTGATGCCCCAAAGCAACCTCGGACAAATCATCATCTTTATATTTCGAAGCTGTCAGCTTGTAATCTACCACATCGGACATACCGTGTACTTGCAGCAGCTTGGAAATGTTTTTCACTGTGGAAGCAGTTCCGCCGTCATAGGCGACAGAGGAAGAATATGCGAACGAAGCGCCGGAATAAATCATCGAGCTGAAAATCAGCGAAGCGGTGCAGAGGTTCTTGTTATATTTATCGGGGGAAGCAAAGAATGTGCGATAGTCCCAAGTGTAGCTGACAGAGGAGGTCGCGCTTCCGGTGGTCAGCTTTCCGGTGAAGGTGCCGTTCTTGGGCGCGGCATCCTTCTTGTCGCTGATGCCGTCAAAATCGGTGTCATCCAGCGTGGGATTGGAGGGGGTGCGGATTGTGGAACCGCGAATGGCGCCGGCGATGTCAAAATAAGCATCGACATCCGTTTCGGAAATGCCTTGCGCGTGCAGCCAGTATTTTACCAGAGGGGTGAAATCCTGCTCAACAACTTCCTGTTCCTCATGGTAGCCACCCTTGACGGCGGGGATATACTGGTAATCGTCAAGCAAAATGCTGCCGGATTTTTCATTAACGGCAATTTCACGCTGCGTATCGCCGCTGAGAACAGCCTGATAGCAGGCATCCGTGTCGATGCCCAGATACGGGAGCAGGACAGACAGGTCAACAACGGCATAGGTGCCGCTGTGGTCAACCTGCGCTTGCAGCTGATTGGAAGTGGCGGTGGTTTGCACCAGCTGCCAGCCATTTTCGCTCAGCTCCATCACCGCAAACGCAGCAGCATCCGCTTCCGTCGTGAAGGAAAGCTCCAGCGCCGCGTTGGCGTTCAGTGTCAGCTTTACGCCCTTGCCAACGACTGCGGGCAGATTGCGCAACGCTTCCTCCGTGGCGGTATCCAAAGCAACCGTGTTGTCCAGCACATCGGCCGAAACGCCGGAAACGGAGGGAACTGCCGCGTTATCTGTCAACAGATCTTCGTCGATTTTTTCCTCGTCCAGCTGCTGGTTGTGTGTAGTAAGATCGGTTGGCGCCATGGGATCGGTGCCCAGCTTTACCTCGTCGCCGTCACAGATGCCGTCACCGTCGGAATCGTCCGAAAGGGGATTCGTGCCAAGGGAAAGTTCCTCTGCATCGTTCAGACCGTCCAAATCGGAATCGGACTTGTTGGGCTTGGTGTCGTAGAGGTTGATTTCATCAAGGTTGCTCAGACCGTCGTCGTCTGTGTCAATGTCGCTGTCGGCAACATTCGGTTCCGAGCCAATGACATAAATTTCGGTGTAATCATCAATGCCGTCACCGTCGGAATCGGTGTTGGTGTCGGAACAGCCCAAAAGCTCCTCTAACCAGGCGGGAACGCCGTCCATGTCGGCATCGGCGTCATTTTGTGTTGCTTCGACAAAGCGCATGATCACGCCGGCCGCCTCGGCACGGGTGCTTAGTCCGGTGGGGTCAAGCGTGTTGTTCTCCTTGCCGCAGACGATCTTTGCGGCGACCGCCCATTGCATGGCATCCAGCGCCCAGCGACTGGTCGCGGCGGCGTCCCGGAAAGCGTCAAGCTCGGTATGTACATCGGTGTTGCGACCCATGAGCAAAGCGTAACGGTATTGCATCGCAACCAACTGTTCACGCGTAACAGGAGCGTCAGGTGCAAAGCTGCCATCGGCATAGCCGGCTGCGATTCCATTTTCCTGCGCCCAGGCCACGGACTCGGCATACCAGCCGCTTGCCGGCACATCCGAGAAGTCGGCGGCGGTGTACATCTCCGGCGCACCGGCCAAGCGATAAAGCACGGTGACAAGCATCGCCCTTGTCAGTGTGGAATCCGGAGAAAATGTGGTGCCGGAGGTACCGGCCATCAGCCCATTGTCATAGACATACGCAACCGCATCATAATACCATGCGGAGGAGGGTACGTCGGTAAAGGGCATACTGTCATCATTTGCGAGTGCGGACACAGGCAGAATGCCAATGATCATGCACAGCGCAAGCGCGACAGCGGCAAACCGCTGAAGATGTTTTTTCATAATATAATCTCCCTCTGGACGCTGTAATATCACGAAAACCGGCACAGCAAAATGCACCAGCCTAGAGAACGTCCGCTTTAATTTATATTATATTCTCCGCGACCGCGTTCGTCAAGGACACTTCCAATCTTTGGAAATAATGACAGATAAGCGCAGTAAAAATTATGCATCTTGTCCAAAACGCATTAAAAAAGAATCGAGCTGTTCGAGCAGAGGGTACAGAACGATGGCACTGCTCAGCCGAAAAAAGGTGTGCAGGTCGGCAATTCGTCCCGCATCCATGGCGGTATCCCAAACAAAAGCGCCGCACACGCGCAGCAAAAGTACCATGAGCAGATTGCACAGCGCGCCCAAAACGTTTATGAGCAAAAAAGCAATGGCGGTCCGTTTTGCGTTGCCTGTTGCACGAATTTGGCACAGTAGGGAAGTCGCCAGTGCGCCGCCGATGCTGATGCCGAGCAAAATTGGCCAGACCTGCCAAAATACAGGAGCGCTTTCGCCCACGCAAAGTGACTGCAAAATGCCGACCGCCGCAGAGGAGCTTTGCACCAGTAACGCCACGCCAAGCCCGGCTGCAAAAGCGGCCAAAGGATTGCGGACGGTGGCATCAAATACGGAGGAAAACCAACCTGCATCCAGCAACGGCGTCACCGCCTGCCGCATGGTCAGGATTCCTGTGAACAGCAGCCCCAATCCCACTGTGGCCAGTCCAATGGCCTGCGGTCGGGTTCCTTGCCGGAACACAATCAGGATTCCGCCAACGATCCACAATAGCGGTGCAAGCTGCTGTGCCTGAAAAATTTGCAGTAGCCACCCGGCAGAATGTACATCCATCAGCCGAATCAATTGCGCAGTAACGGTGGTTCCTACGTTGGCGCCGAGCTGCATGGCCACGGCTGCGCGAAGCCCGATTGCGTCCATTGCGACAAGTCCAACCAGAATTACGGTTGTGGCGGAGGAGCTTTGCAGCAGCAACGTCACCAGGAATCCGCTGAACACTGCGCCAAATTTGCGCCCGGCCGTGTGCGACAAAATGCTGCGCAGCCTTTTCTGCCCCAGCTGTTCCACCCCTTGCCGCATCCAGACCATTCCCACCAAAAACATAGCCAGTCCGCCGCTAAACCAAAGCATTGCACATCCCTCCGCAATACTCTATGCCCAATTGGGAGGGGCAAGCACAAAGAAGTTTTTGTAATAAATATTACAATGCTTTTTAAAAAGAAATTCCGGCTTTTTTGCGATTAGGACTAGGAAAATGGAGCATTTTCGTGTAGAATAGAAAGAAACGATTTTCAAGTGCCGGTCACACTCCCAAAGCACACGGCATAGCATGAAGTGTGGGGGTGATGGAATGGTCTGGCAAATTCTTTTGTGTGCATTGGCGGCAGCGGGTTTGCTGTTGCTGGTTTGGGCGGTCGTAGGGACGCTGCTTTTGCCGTTTTCGCTGGGACATAGCTGCATGGTGATTTTTGTGAACGGAAACGAGCGGCGGTTGGAGCAGCAGGTACGTGCGTTTGCATGGCTGACGAACTGCGGTTTGCTGCGCAGTCGGCTTTTGCTGGTCGCGGACAATACGCAGCAGTTGGATTTGGCACAGCACGTGGCGAGTGTATATCGCTGGGCATCGTGCGTCCGACAGGAGGATTTGGAAGAAACACTGGCCTCGGCCGAGTAAGGAGCAGGCAGATTTGAACGCAAATGAAATGGAATTGATTTCCGGCACCATCGTTGCCGTAGTTTATCAAAACCCGGAAAACGGCTATGCCGTTTTGAAACTGGACAGCGACGAAGGCATGACCGTGACCGTAGTGGGTACGGTTCCCATGGCGGCGGTGGGGGAACGGTTGATCGTTACCGGAAAATGGAATACACACGCCAGTTATGGCAGACAGTTTGAAGCGGAATTTCTCGAACGGTTGATGCCGCAGGCAAAGACGGAAATTTTGGCGTTTTTGTCCTCCCGTGCCATCAAATTTGTCGGGCCGGTCACGGCAGCGCGGATCGTGGAGCGGTTTGGCGAAGACACGCTGAACATTCTGGAGAATCAACCCGAACGCCTTGCCGAGGTCGTGGGAATTTCCCCCGCTAAGGCATTGGAGATTGGACACAGCTATCAAAAAACGGTCGGGGTACGCCGACTGGTGGAGTATCTTTCGGCGTACCATATTCCGGCGGAGCTGGCCGTGCGGCTGTATCGGCTTTACGGTGACAACGCCATGCAGATTTTACAGGAGAATCCGTATTGTCTGACGGAGGGAGATTTCAATGCCGATTTTGCATTGGTCGATGCCTTTGCGCTGGAGAACGGTATGGCAGGCGATGACACACGCCGAATCGAAGCGGGAATCTTGTTTGAACTGCGCTATAATCTGAACAACGGTCACACCTTTTTGCCCTATGACAAGCTGGTGGCAGCGACGGCTACCTTGTTGCAGTTGCCGATAGAGCCGGTCGCGGCTGCGGCGGAGCAATTGCACCAGACCGGCAGAGTGGAAACCGACATGGTAGCGGGACTCCGTGCCACGTATTTGCCGGAATACTATGAAGCAGAGCATTATTTGACCCATCGCTTTTTGCAGATGGCAGCATCGCAGGAGCAGACCCCGCCGGATTTGGGACATACCATAGATTCAATCGAACGGCACCTCGGCATTTCCTATGCCGCGCAGCAGCGTTTGGCGCTGGAGATGGCGGCGGAGCATCAAATCATGATTCTCACCGGTGGCCCCGGTACCGGCAAAACGACTTCTCTGGCAGGAATTTTGGAATTGTTCGATGCCATGAAGTTAAAAACACAGCTTGCAGCGCCGACCGGTCGTGCGGCCAAGCGCCTGTCGGAACTGACAGGGCGCGAAGCACTGACGATCCACCGACTTTTGGAAGCGCAGATTTCTCCGGAAAACGGCATGATGTATTTTGCGCGCAACGAGCAGGAGCCGCTTCGGTGCAGTGCTATGATCGTGGACGAAACCTCCATGGTGGACTTGCTGCTGATGCACTCGCTGCTGCGTGCGTTAAAGCCCGGCTGCAAGCTGATTTTGGTCGGCGATCCGGATCAGCTGCCCTCCGTGGGAGCGGGCAACGTGTTTTCGGACTTGATTCGCAGCAAACGCATTGTCACCGTTCGCCTAACCGAAATTTTCCGTCAGGCACAGGAAAGTTTGATTGTCATGAACGCCCACGCAGTCAACCACAGCCAGATGCCGCAGCTTGGGGTAAAAAATAAGGACTTCTTTTTCCTGCGGCAGCACGACGGGCAAAAGGCAGTGGAACTGATTCAAAGCCTGTGCAAAACGCGCCTGCCCAAGAATATGGGCATCGCCGTCAGCGATATTCAGGTACTTAGCCCTACCCGCAAGGGCGTGACGGGTACTGCAAACCTCAACCGCGAGCTGCAGCGGGTGCTCAATCCGCCTGCCCCGGAGAAAAAAGAGCGCCAATGCGGAAATTTTTCTTTCCGCGAAGGCGATCGAGTGATGCAAATTCGCAACAATTATGATATAATATGGACCAGACACGATGGCTTGGGAATGGGAACCGGCATTTTTAACGGCGACATCGGCGTTATCCGTCAAATTGACTTCCGGGAGGAAACCGTGCAGATCGATTTTGACGACCGGGAGGTCAGCTACCCGTTCGATTTGTTGACGGAGTTGGAACCGGCTTACGCTATGACAGTGCATAAGAGTCAGGGCAGCGAATATCGCGCCGTGATTTTGTCCGTGTCGGGCGGCTCGCCCTATTTGCTGACCCGCAGCATCCTTTACACTGCCATTACCAGAGCAAGAGAACTGCTGATTCTGGTGGGCGATGAAAATGTGATTGCCACGATGGTCTGCAATGACCGCCGCCAGAAGCGTTACAGCGGATTAAAGCTGCGGCTGGAAAAAGGTGAGTAGGATGGCAATATCGCTGTTTGAGAGCGCCTTGCAATTGCTTTATCCGCCAAAATGCGTGATTTGTCGCCGAATTTTGCAGCGACAAGAAACCGATGTGTGCCACCATTGCCGCGAGGAAATGAACACATGGTTTGCACCGGAGCAGAACGGGGAATTTTTCAAGGTTTGCATTCCGACCTTTTTCTATGAGGGTGTATTGCGCGAGTCGCTGCTGCGCTATAAATTTCAATCCATGCGCAACTATGCCGGCGCGTATGGCAGAATGATGGCAATGACGCTGCAACGCAAGAATATGACGCAGTTTGACCTGGTCACATGGGTGCCTGTCAGCAAGAAACGCCGCCGCAGCAGAGGCTAT
>CAMDZY010000022.1 GCA_945910975.1 uncultured Clostridia bacterium
CACGCAGGATATTATCCACAAAGAATTTGAGACAGATTGGAGCTGCTGGAACCTAGATATGTCTGTCGACTTTGACTTTGAGAAGCATAGCGACATTTTGGAGCAGCTCCATGCTGCGGTAAAAAAACACATCCCGGCCGACGAATATGATTACTGCCTTGGTGCTTGGGAAGACGGAGAATTGCAGATTCTAATTAACAGTATCAGTTGGTTTACCCCCAAATTATCTGCTGTACAGGACTTCCTGGACGAGATCAACGAAATCCTTTTACCCATAAAGGACGAGTGTGAATGCGGCGCTCAAGGCGACTGGTTTATGGAGGAGGAAAACTTTGCCGTTGCAACATGGGACTGGTTCGATGACGGCTTCAAAGTCATCGGTACAGAATACTAAACGACACCAAATTGGCTTTGGCTGATAAGGCTCTTAGGCGCTTGCAGCGCTGTCGGATACAGAAAAATGGCACCCCCTACAAGGAGAATAATCCTTGCAGGGGGCGTCGCTTGTCAAATAACCGGCTGCGTGCCAGAGCGATTCTAGTGAATTTCATGCGGCACGGTTTGGATATAGCGCATCAAGATCGCCGCTACCTGTGCGCGCGTGGCGCTGCTTTTGGGTTGAAGGAGGATTTTACCGTCAGACTTTACCCCGGAGATCAACTGTACCGCCACTGCCCACCGGAGCGATTCCTTCGCCCAGCCGCTGACTGCCGCATAATCCGGGAAGGTGGTCAGTTCGGCGCGCATATCCGTCGCGTAACCGGCATTTTTTGCGTAGCGGAACAAGATAGACGCAATCTGTTCGCGGGTCACATTACCGTTTGGGCAGAAGCAGTCGTTCCCAACTCCGGATACCACCCCCGTGGCGGCAGCCCATGCGATGGCGTTTGTATACCATCGACTCTCCGAAACATCTACAAATGGATTGTCATAGCCGGCAGGTTTTCCTGCATAGCGCCAAAGAACTGTGACCAGCATGGCGCGTGTCATTGGTGCATCGGGTTGGAAGGTTGTTTCGGATGTACCGACAAGCAGGCTGTTTGTGACAGCAAAATAGATGCCGGGATATGCCCAATGCTCCTTTGGCGGCATATCCGTGAAGCTGTCGCACGGATTCTCGCCGGTTGCCGGAACAGTTTCCGTTTTGGTTTCCCCGCAGCGGGTGCAGACGTATGTTTTGATTCCGTCCTCAGTTTGCGTGGGTGGAGTTGTTACACTGCCATCATCCCACGCATGACCCATTGCCGGAATTTCTTCCATTCCGGTTTTGCAGCCGCAGCGGGTGCAATAAGTTCCCGCTGTGCAGCCGGCCTCTGTGCAGGTTGGCTGTACCGCCTCGCTTGCGATCATGTTATGTCCCAACGCATCCACCGTGATGATGTCCGGTGCAATTTCTGCGCTGGCGTCGGCATCGGCGAAATAGCGGTTGCAGTGCTCGCACGTCCAACAGGCAATGCATCCGTCCTCAGTGCAAGTCGGTGCAATCGCCGCGTGCGCCCGCAGCGCTTCGTGCGTACAAGCCTGCAAGCCGAACAAATACGCGGTGTCTTCTCCGTCCAAGCCGCTGAGATCCTTTGTGTAAGTCAGCACCAACGTATGCGTACCGGCAGACAGGTGCGTATTTTCCTCCCCCTCGAAATCGCCGCTGCGGTTCTCCGCAATGACTGTGTCGTCCAGTTCAATTTTCAGCGTGTCAAATTTTTCTTCAGAAGAAACGGCATAGCGAAGGGAAAGCGCAAACGGTTTGTTCGCGGTCAGATTCATCCGCATAACGGAGGAAGTCGCGTCCTTTTTCTGATTTCCGGATTGCACAACGGCAGCGCCATTGTACGAAGAATATGTCCACGCATATTCTTCCGGATCATCAAATGTGATCACAACGCCATAGCTTTGCATAGCCTGCACACGCGCATCTTTTTCAATCATATAGATATGCGCGGCATTTTGGCAGCTGCACTGCCAATATTCGTCCGTTTCCGCAACGATCGCGCCCTGTTTGTGTCCTATGGCAGGCTGCACCTCCTCTTTTTCCGCGCCACAGACGCTGCAAATATAGCTTGTGCTGCCATCCTCTGTGCAGGTTGGCGCAATGGATTGCTGTGCCTGCCACAGGTGTCGGTCATCCTGACGGATATACTGCTCGCCGCAGGTTGGGCAAGAATAGCAGACCGTTTCACAGCCTTGCTGCGCAATGACCGGGTGCCAAGGTGCCGTTGGAGATAGGTGGTACTGTTCCCAACCGGCCTTGCCCTCCAGATAACACAGGGTCAGGTTTTCTGCCGCAAAAGCAGATTCCCCTATTACGGGACGATCGCCCAAAAAATGCACATGGGACAGATTGTTGCAATTTGCAAATGCCCACGCACCGATTTCCTCTACGCTTTCAGGAATCGTAATGCTGCGCAGATCTGCGCATTCCGAGAATGCAGCGTTGCCAATGTATGCTACGCTGTTCGGAATCGTGACGCTGTGCAGGCGAATGCAGGAAGAAAAGGTGTTATAGCCGATCGTCCTTACACCGTTTGGAATAACGATATCCGTCAGGCAATTACATTCCGAGAATGCAAAGCTGCCGATGTCCGGTATGCTGTTTGGGAGCGTTATGTCAACCAATGCTTCACATTTGGAAAATGCATAATTACCCAGCACGGTCACACTGTCCGGAATATTCACGCCGCGCAGACTGCGGCAAGCATAGAACGCGCTGCCATCGATGCATACTACGGTGTCCGGGACATCATAAGTGCCAACGATGCCACCGGGTGCACAAATCAGTTCCGTTTTATCCTTGACAAACAGCACGCCGAAGTCATCGCTTGCAAATTCTTCATTCTGACTGCTGACCCAAATGCCGCCCAAACTGTCACACCCGGCAAACGCACCGACGCCAATTTCAGTCACGTCGGCGGGAATCCGAATACTGGGCAGGCTGCTGCATTGATTCCATGCAAAGTCATCAATTCTCGTACGCTGTCCGGCAAATCAAAGTCCACCAACGCACTACAGCCGCCGAACGCCTGATACCCAATATGCGTCACGGTGTTGGGAAGCCACGCGCTGACCAGACCGGCACATCCGGCAAACGCAGAGTCACCGATTTTGGTCACACCATTTGGAACTGTCACCTGCTCTACCTTATCGCAGGCAAAAAACGAGCAATCGCCAATCGTACATATGCCTTCTTGCAGCACAATATGCTCGATCACATCGCAATAAGCGTACCACGGCGCACTGCGCAATGTATAATCATACATATCTCCGCTGCCACGCACCGTCAGTGTCTGCGTCATCTCGTCATATTCCCAGTCCAGCGCATCTCCACATTTCCCGGACTCCAGCGCCGAAGCTGTAGGGCTGATTCCGGCCAAAAGCTGCATCAGCACACACAGCGCCAAGCACAAGGGCAGAATTCTTTTTATCATGGTATTCTCCTTCCACGCGGCTGTTGTAAGCTGGCTTTTCATCCTTAGGGTCAGTATATCATCTTGCTTGCAAGATTGCAACCGTGTTTGCCAAAAAACGGCTGTCTTCGGTACCGCACCGAAACCACAGCCGTTTTTGCTAACGATATTACTGCAAAAGCTGCAAAAATTCCTGCTCCGTCAAAACCGGAATTTGCAGTTCCGTTGCCTTTTTCAGCTTGGAACCGGCATTTTCGCCCGCCACGACGTAGGTGGTTTTCTTTGAAACAGAGCCGGACACCTTGCCGCCGCACTGGTCGATTCGCTCCGTAGCCTCAGCGCGGGTAAACAGCTCCAAGGAGCCGGTCAGCACAAAGGTCATGCCGGCAAACCGGGTATCTGTGGGAAGCTGTTCGCATTGGAAATTGACGCCCGCCTGCCGCAGTCTGGCGATCATGTGCTGTGATTGCGCACTTGCAAACCAATCTGTAATATTCTGCGCCGTAACGCCGCCGATATCGCGAATCGCAGTCAATTCCTCGGTGGAAGCGGCCATCAAATCATCCAGCGAGCCAAACTGCCGTGCCAGGATCTTTGCTGCCTTCTCCCCTACCTGCCGGATCCCAAGCGCATAGATGAGCTTGGAAACGTCATTTTCCTTGCTCCGTTCAATTGATGCCAGCAGCTTTTTTGGCGCCTTGTCGCCGTTTTTCCAGAGCGTTGCCAGTTGTTCAAACGTCAAATAGTACAAATCCGCCGGTGAGGACACCATGCCGTTTTGAATCAGCTGCTCTACAATGGCACTGCCCAGACCGTCGATGTCCATCGCATCGCGCGATACAAAGTGTGCAATATTGCGTACAAGCTGTGCCGGACATTCTACCCCGGTACACCGCAAAGCTGCGCCGTCTTCATCACGTACCACCTGCGCGCCGCAGATCGGGCAGCGTTCCGGTAACATATAAGCGGTCGTTCCCGCAGGACGCTTGTCCTTAACAACCGACAAAATTTCGGGGATGATCTCCCCGGCCTTGCGAATCAGCACCGTATCCCCGATGCGGATGTCCTTTTGTGAAATGAAATCCTGATTGTGCAGCGTTGCATTGGTCACAGTCGTACCGGCCAGACGCACCGGGCTGACCACTGCCTTGGGTGTCAGCACGCCGGTTCTGCCAACCTGCACCACAATATCTTGCACCACCGTTTCTTTGACCTCCGGTGGATATTTATACGCAGCCGCCCACTTGGGAAATTTTGCGGTACTGCCCAGCAGCTGTCTTCCGTGCAAATCGTTTAGCTTGACCACTGCGCCGTCAATATCATAGCCCAATGTGTACCGGCCTTCATCAATTGCGGCAATTTTTTGGGCAATTGTGTCCATATCCCGGCAAACGGAATAAGGAATCACTTTAAAATGCAAATCGCGCAAATAATCCAGTGTCTGTGCATGGGTTTGGAACGTGGCGCCCTCTGCCAGCTGCAAATTGAATACTAAAATATCCAGTTTTCGTGCAGCGGCAATTTTGGGGTCCAATTGGCGCAGACTTCCTGCGGCAGCGTTGCGCGGATTGGCGAACAGCGGTTCGCCGTTCTTCTCCCGCTGTTCGTTGAGCGCCTGAAATACGGCCTGTGGCATAAATACCTCACCGCGCACGATCAATCGCGCCGGAGCATTTTCCAGTTGCAAAGGAATTGAGCGAATTGTTTTCAAATTTTCCGTGACATCCTCGCCGATTCGCCCGTCGCCGCGTGTTGCGCCACGGGCAAACCGGCCGTTGACATATTCCAGTGCCACGGAAAGACCGTCTACTTTTGGCTCTACGGTATATTCTGCCTCGGGAAATGTCAGCCGCAGGTGTGCATCAAAATCTGCCAGTTCCTGCGTGGAAAAAACATCCTGTAAGCTCTCCAATGGCACCGGATGCTCCACTTTTTCAAACTGGCTCAGTGCCTGCCCGCCCACGCGTCTGGTGGGGCTGGTCGGCAGCGCCAAGTCGGGATTTTCGGCTTCCAGCATTTCCAGTCGGCGCAGCTTCATATCGTAGTCGTAATCGGACATTGTTGGGTCATCCAGCACATAGTAACGATGATTGGCTTGCTCCAATTCCTGTGTGAGGGATTGAATTTCTTCTTTTGGATTCATAAATATGCCTCCCTGACTTCAACCAAGCGTGACAAACGTGTCCGGCACGCCGCCCACAATAATCGTTTCTGCAACCACCGCATTGGAAGATACCGGGACGTCAATTGTTCCGGCCGGCGTCACGATGGTCACCTCAATCGACACAACAACAATAATTTCGTGCCGTGTCTGGTTGATACCCGCATCGGAAAAGCGGCTTTCCAGCTGTGCACCGGAGGAACGCAGCGTTGCCAGACGGATGGGGATCTCGGGGCCATGGCCGGAAAAGAACTCCGGAAAAAAGATACTCCCGGCCGGCAGCGTAATTTTTTCGGTTGAGAAGTCTAAAATACGCTGACTCACAGCGTCTAAAATGTCATATTTCAATTCATTGATGGCAGCCATATTGCTTTTAAGCACCGTAACGGTTCCGTCGCTGCCCTTTTCCAGCGTAACGAGCTTGTTATAATCCACCTTGCCGGACTCCACGACCGACTCGATCGCGTCGTTAATCACGCCGGCGGCATCATTATCCATTTTCAGCATGGCGGCTTTTTTCACCAGCGGCGCGTAACGCAGTTGAAACAGCAGATACGCTGCGCCGCAAAGTACCAAAAGCAAGCACACAATCAGCCGGATCCGGTTTCGCCATTTTCTGCTCACAGGTCATCCCCCCATAAAGCATATGGTGGGGAGCCTGTCCGTTTTACAGCTTTTTCATATGGGCAGAGGCGGAATTTGCCATCAGTTTTTTCGTGCCGATATTGTCAAAAGCGACCTCCAGCAAGGCGTCGTTGCCGATTTTCATCACGGAAAGCACCATTCCCCTGCCGAATGCGTTATGCTGCACCATATTTCCCTTTTCGAAGTTCGGCGCAGCAGATGCTTGCGGCAGCTTCTCGGAAAAGGCGCCGTGTGGGCGCGGCTTGGGCACTCTGCGCGGCGCGGCCGCACGAGCCTGCTTTTCCTCGTGTGGATTGCCGCTGACGCACTCCGGCGGCAGCTCGGAGAGGAATCGAGAGGGGCGGTTATAGCTGGTTCTGCCGTAGAGCATACGCTGCTTGGCGTAGGAAATGGCAAGGGATTGCTTGGCACGTGTGATTGCAACATAGCAAAGTCGGCGTTCCTCCTCCATCTCAGCAGCATCGCCGATGGCACGCATACCGGGAAACAGCCCTTCCTCCGCGCCGACGATAAATACATGCGGAAATTCCAGACCCTTTGCCGAATGAATCGTCATCATGACTACCGCATCGGCATCGGCGTCATACTGCTCGATGTCAGTATACAGGGCAATTTCCTCCAAAAAGCCCCGCAGGGTTGGCGTGTCCGTATTTTCTGTGTAGCTGACAATGGAGGATTTTAACTCGCGGATATTTTCCAGACGTGTGCGGTTTTCCACCGTATTTTTTGCCTGTAGCATATCTATATAGCCGCTGCGCAGCATTACTTCCTCATAAAAATCCGGAAGGCTCAAGGTTTCGAGCAGACCGGCGCATTCTTCGATCAGTGCAGAAAATTTCAGCAGCTTTTCCGCTGCCTTTTCCAGTGAAGCATAGCTATATGGGTCGGAAATCACATCATATAGGCTTTTTCCTGCCGCACCGGCCTGCCGTTCCGCCATTTCCAGCGTCTTTGCGCCAATGCCGCGTGGCGGGTTGTTGATAATACGGCGCAGACGCAAATCATCTGTGCGGTTGTGAATGATGCAAAGATAGGCCAGCATATCCTTGACCTCCGCACGGTCAAAGAAGCGTGTGCCGCCGATGATACGGTATGGAATGCCGTTGCGCTTGAATGAATATTCCAGTGCGTTGGACTGTGCATTGGTACGGTAGAGCACGGCAAAGTCCTTAAATTCCTTGTTCTTGCCGACCGTAAAAATCTGGCTTGCCACAAAATCGGCTTCTTCCGTTTCGTTATACGCCTCAAACAGCTTGATTGGTGCGCCAACGCCGTTTTTTGTCCAAAGGCGCTTGCCCTTTCTTCCCTGATTGTGGGAGATCACCGCATTGGCCGCATTCAAGATGGACTGCGTGGAACGGTAATTCTGTTCCAGACGAATCACCTTGGCAGCAGGATAGGTTGTTTCAAAGTTCAAAATGTTTTCAATGGTCGCGCCGCGGAAGCGGTAAATGCTCTGATCATCATCACCTACCACGCAGATATTTTCATAGCGCCCTGCCAGCAGCTTGGCCAGCAGATATTGCAGATGGTTGGTGTCCTGATATTCGTCAATCAGCACATAGCGGAATTTGCGCTGGTAAAATTCCCGCACATCATCAAATTCCTCCAGCAACTGCACGGTAAGTAGAATGATATCGTCAAAATCCACTGCATTGGATTCTCGCAGGCGTTTTTGATATTCCCGATAGGCCTCAGCCGATTTTTCCAGACGAAAATCGCCCTCGGCTGCCACCGAGGTGGCATACGCATCAGGCATCAGGCATTTGTCCTTTGCCTTGGAAATCAAATTGAGAAACAGTCTTGGTGGGAAACTCTTTTCATCCAGATGCATATCGCGAAGGATGTCTTTCATCACGCGTTCGGAATCCGCAGTGTCGTAGATGGTAAAGCTGCTGGTATAGCCAAGGCGGCTGATCTCCCGGCGCAAGATCCGGCAGCAAGCGGAGTGGAATGTCATTGCCCACACATCGTTGGCGCTTTCGCCCAAAATATTGCTCAGGCGGGATTTCAATTCATTGGCGGCCTTATTGGTGAAGGTGATGGCAATGATGCTCCATGGTGCCGCCGGATTGCAGGCACAAAGGCGAAGCGCCTGCGATTTGTCTTCCTCGGTCGGCGCTTGCAGATACCGCTCCAAAAATTCCACATCGTCCTTGGTAAGCTCGCTTGGAATCTCATCGGTATCCGATGCGCAGCCAAAGCGAATCAAGTTGGCAATGCGGTGAATCAGCACCGTTGTCTTTCCGCTTCCGGCGCCGGCCAACAGCAGGAGCGGGCCTTGCGTTGTCATCACGGCAGCGCGCTGCTCCGGGTTTAAATGAGAAAATTGTTGTTCAATGATCTGACGACGTGCCGTCAGCAGTCGTTGTTCCAAATCAGGGGTCATGGTAAATGTCCTTTCCGGTCGAACTGTACCCTTTCATTTTAACCGATTTTCGTCCGGAAATAAAGACTTTTTTTCATTTCTTGCAAATTATTGACCAAACCCCACAGCGCAAATCGTAGCGTTGTAGGGTTTGATGTCACATAAAACTTCGTAGCGCGGCCAGCGCTTTTTTTTCGATGCGGGAAACCTGCACCTGGGACACACCGATTACTTTGGCCACCCGCTGCTGGGTCAGGCCGTGGAAGAAGCGCAGCTGAATCACCATCTGTTCACGCTCCGGCAACTGGCGAATTGCTTCGCGCAGTGCAATTTTTTCCACAATTTCCGACTCCATATTGCCATCTGTCAGCACATTTTCCAGGGTAAACCCGTCCTCGCCGGTCTGGCGGTGGATGGATTCCGTGGAGGCGGTGGCGGTTTCCGCCGTGGCAATTTCTTCGGCGGAAAGTCCGGTTTCCGCTGACAGCTCCGATATGAGCGGTTCTCTGCCGTACAGCCCCGTGAGCTTTTGCCGCGCAATTTTGATGGCGGTTGCCTGCTCCTTGATGGAGCGTGAAACCTTGATCGAACCGTCATCGCGCAGGAAGCGGCGAATTTCTCCGGCAATTTTTGGCACCGCATAGGTTGAAAACTGCGTGCCGAAGCTCATGTCAAAGCCATCAATTGCCTTTAAGAACCCCACACAGCCCAGCTGATACAAATCGTCTGACTCCACGCCGCGCCCGTAGAACCGTCGGGCAATCGACCAAATCAGCCCGGCATTCTCCACCACAAGCTGTTCGCTTGCTGCGCGGTCGCCCGCTTTGGCGCGGGCAATCAGTTCTGTCTGTACGCCATTCACTTCTGTCCACCACGCCGGATGATTTTTCGTTTCATATGTACGGTAGTTCCCTTGCCAATGTTCGATGTAATTTTCAGTGTTGTCATAAAGCTCTCCATAATGGTGATCCCCATGCCGGAGCGTTCTTCCCCGCCGGTTGTGAACATGGGCTGGCGCGCCTGGTCGATATCGGCGATGCCGCAGCCCTTGTCTTTGATGACGATATCGAGAATATCTCCCGGCAAAATCTGTGCGCGCATCGTGATCATGCCCAATTGGTCGGGGTAGGCATGGACAATGCAGTTGGTAACCGCTTCGGAAACGGCAGTTTTGATGTCACCGATCTCATCCAGCGTCGGATCCATCTGTGAGGCAAAGCAGGCAATAGCCGCGCGGGAAAATGCCTCGTTGGATGATTTGCTGGGAAATTCCAGCACCATGTAATTTTCCGGATTTACTTTTGTTCTCATAGCGTACTCCCCTCTCGAATTTCTGCAATTTTTTCAATCCCCGCCGTGCGCAGCACACGCATAGGCTGGGGCGGCAGGTTGTCCAGCAGCAGCCGTCCTTCCAACTCGCGCATTTTGCGCAGTGCGTAAATCACTACGGCAATTCCGCTCGAATCCATAAAGGTCACATCGGAAAAATCCAAAATGCACGTCAGCGGCAAATATAAATCGATCTTATCTCCAATCACACGCACAATTTCCTTTGCACGATGATGGTCGATATCCCCTGTCAAGGCCACGGTCAACTGTTTGTCCTGTAGAAAACTCGTAATATTCATAGAAATCTCCTTTTATAGATAGAAAAATAGACGCACAACAATACCTTGTGCGTCTATTATAGTTCCTTTATGCAAAAAGTCATGTCGAAGCTTGTCGTGCGTTGGAAAGTTTTTCCAATTTTATTCCGCTGAAAGCTCCGAAGCGTGCCGAACGATGGAAAACGCTGGAACCGGATGCGGCAACTGCATTTGAAAATCCATTTTTGGCGTTTTTGGCTCGGAAATTTCATTTCCCTGTGCATCCAGCATCATGGGTACCGTCATGGCAAACGGCTTGGTATCCGGGCCGACGACCTCAACGACATCACCTGCTGCAAATTTGTTCCGTAGGGATAAGGTTGCAAGGCCGTTTTTGTCGCACGCCGTGACGATCGCACAGACCTGCCACTGCCGAATATAGCGCGAGTTTTCATAATACTGCCCCGGCTGACCATAGAAAAAGCCTGTAGAATAATGGCGGTGTGAAACGTGCTCGACCTCATCACGCCAAACCGGATCGATCGGCTGCCCGGCTGCTACGGCATCAAGCACGTGACGGTACGCGCCGGTCACAATGGCGGCATAATATGCAGATTTCGCTCTGCCCTCAATTTTCAGGCAGTCAATTCCCGCATCCATTAAATCCTGCACATGATCGATCATGCACATATCGCGGGAATTCATGATGTACGTTCCTTTTTCGTCCTCAAACACCGGGAAGTACTCGCCGGGGCGTTTTTCCTCCACCAGCGCGTATTGATAGCGGCAAGGCTGCGCACAGGCGCCGCGGTTGCTGTCGCGACCTGTCATATAGTTGGAGAGCAGACACCGCCCGGAATAGGAAACGCACATTGCGCCATGCGCAAAGGTTTCCAGCTCCAGCGCTTCCGGAACCTTTTCCCGGATCTCAAGGATTTCCTTCATGGACAATTCTCTTGCAAGTACAACGCGCGTTGCACCCAAATCGTACCAAGCCTTTGCCGTTTCATAATTGGCGACGGAAACCTGCGTGGAGATATGGCGCTGGCAGGACGGGGCATACTTCCCCGCCAACATAAATGCCCCCAGATCCGCCACAATCAACGCATCGACCCCGGCAGCTTCCAAAAGCTGTAAATGCTCCGGCAGACGGGCAATTTCCGCATTACGCGCCATCGTGTTGACGGTGACGTGCACCTTCACCCCATGCGCATGGGCATATTCCACCGCTTTCGGCAGCTGTTCCGGAGAAAAGTTACCGGCAAAGCTACGCATTCCAAATGAAGTGCCTGCCAAATACACGGCGTCCGCACCGTAAAGTACAGACATTTTTAGCTTTTCCATATCTCCCGCCGGAGATAGCAGCTCCGGCGGGTGTTTTTGCTTGCTCATTCTTCGCCCCCGTTGTGTCCAACATAATCCTCGCTGGTGATAAATTCCTCAAATGCATCAAATGCCTGGAAGAAATGGCTTACGCCGTCTTTGCCCGCAGCGAAATAGTAATAATCCGTATCCGACGGCAAAAGTGCAGCGCGGATGGAATACATACCCGGGTTATTGATCGGACCTGCCGGCAGGCCTGGATACTTGTAGGTGTTGTAGGGGCTGTCAATATTCAAATCAAAGCCGTCCTTGCCTTCCAGTTCACAGGCATAGAACACAGTCGAGTCCATTTGCAGCATGAGCAAGTAATCGTCATCCGGCGTATCATTGTTGGCAACAGCCAGACGGTTGTGGATGACAGCGGAAATATCCGCCCGCTCGTTATTATCTGCCGCCTCAGCCTCAATCATGGAGGCAATTGTCATGATTTCACGCACGGAATAACCCGAATCGGTAATCATCTGCTGTAGATCCTCGTCAACCTTTCGGTCGAAGTTGCGCAGCATTTTATCCAGCACATTTTCGGGATCATCGCTGATATAGAACTCATAGGTATCAGGATACAAGAAGCCCTCCAGACGGTTACTGTTTTTTGCATCCAGCCCCTCAAGGAACCAATAGTCAAATTCCGCAGTCGCGGCGGCTTCTTCCAATTCCTCCACGGTGCAGACCTTATTTTCCTCCAGAAGCTCAAAAATCTCCCGACAATCGCGACCCTCTGAAATCATGACCGTGGTCGTAGCGCGTGTACTGGAGGAACTGATCATACCGTTCACAAGTGCATGATAATCATACAGGGTGTTTAATTGATATACGCCGGGATCCGGCTTGTTTTCCGAGTGCGTTACGCTGCAATACAGCTTAAACAGCCACTTGTGGCGAATCAAGCCCTTGGTATAGAGCTTTTCCGTGATGCTGTCGATGTTGTCCGTTTCTGTCACGACCACTTGAATGCTCTGATCGCGTTTGCCCAGCGCCAGCACATCCTGCGCACATTCCCAACCGAACAGGCCAAGGCTGATTCCGGCGATTAGAACTGCCGCAGCATAAATTGCGAGTCGGATCAGGATCGGCGTGCGCTTCTTTTTCTTCTTTTTTTTCTTTGGTTTTTCCGGTTCAACCGGTGGCTGCGGCTCCGCTACGTCATAGTAGCCGTCTTGATCCACTGGCTGCATTTCGGCAAAATCATAATCATCCCCGGCATCCATTTGCTCCGGTGGAAGCTCTGGATGTGCGGCACTCTCCGGATAAAGCTCCGGGGGCAGCTGAAAGCTCTGCGTTTCCGGAGAAAGCAAGTCCGCAGCCGAATCGTTTGCGGCATCGGAAAAATCCCAAGTGTCGGTGTCTTCGGGAATATCCTGCATTCCTATCTCCGAAAGCACCTGATCCCGCCATTCATCCTCCAGCATTTTGTCCAAGGTTTCGCCCAGATACGGTTCGGAATCGGTACGGTTATCTTCGGTGTTTTTGTAATCGTCCATGTGTTTCTCCTTTATTGCGTCAAAACGATCCCCTTAGCAACTTGTGCTGCGGCTGCTTTTCCCCGCAATGCAGTAATCAATTCCAGCGCAAAATCATATGCTGTACCGGCAGCTGTTCCTGTGATCACGTGACCATCCGTTACAGCCTTCGCGTTGGGCAGCATCTGTGCAGCGCCCATTTGGTTTTCCATGCCGGGGTAGCAGGTTGCCTTTTTGTTGTCGGTGATGCCGAGCTTTGCCAGAACGGTCGGCGCAGCGCAAATTGCCGCCACATAGTGTCCGTTTTGATACACCTGTTGCACGGCATTCAGTACCGTCTTGGATGCCAAAATCGATTCCACCCCGCCGAGTCCGCCGGGCAAAACAATCATATCTACCTGTGTGTAATCCATCTGCTCCACGGTAAGATCTGCACTTACGCAGATTCCTCTGGAACCGCGAATCACTGTCCCGCCGATCCCGGCCAGCTGTACTTCAATTCCGGCGCGGCGAAGCATATCGCAAGGAACGATTGCTTCCATCTCCTCAAAGCCTTCGCCCAAAATGATATAAACCATATCGATCCGACCTTTCTATTCGTTTAGGCATTTGCACACCAGGTCAAAAATCTCCTCGTGGATTTCGTCAATGGTGCGCAGCTTGCCATTTTTGGCGCAGTTGATCACTGTCCAGCCATAATAGGCGGCTGCGTGCAGGCCGGTTTCCCGGCAGGTGCGCAAATACTCCATGTTTTGCTCGTGGATATCTGCCTGCGTATGCGTCACCTGTTCGCGCTTGCGCAGGAGCTGCTCGGTCAATTCAATTGGGGCATCCAAGTACAGCACCAAATCTGGCACCGGAAGCTCCAAATGCTTATATTCAAAATCATACAGCCAGGCAAAGAATTCCTCTTGCTTATCCTTTGGCTCCTTGGAGGCCTGATGGACTGCGTTGGAGGTCGTGTAGCGATCGGAAAGCATTAGCCCGCCCTGCTGATAATAATCGCGCCATACCTTGGCATAGGAAGCATAACGGTCGACCGCATAGAACGTGGATGCCGCATAAGCGTTTACGTCTGACGGGCGCTTTCCAAATTCCCCGCCCAGATACATACGAATCATCGCCGAAGACGGTTCGGAATACTGTGGAAATACCATCGTTTTGAAGTCCACATTCCGCGCCGCAAGCCGTTTGGTCAGCAAGCCAAACTGTGTGGACTTTCCAGAGCCGTCTGTTCCCTCAAATACAATCAGTTTTCCCATTTTAATTACCCTTTCATTCGTTTTTTTACGGTTGCCCAGAGGAATTTTGGCAGGCGAAGCATCCGCTTAAACCGCCACGGTTCTTTGATCAGGCGGTAGAGCCATTCCAGCTGCAACGAAATCATCCACTTTGGTGCGCGCTTCACGGTTCCGGCAAAGCCGTCCAGAGAACCGCCCAAGCCGGCCATCAGACCGACATTCAGTTCTTTCTGATGGGTGGACATAAAGATTTCCTGTTTGGGCGAACCAAGGCAGACAAACAGCATATCCGGATGCACGGAATTGATATGCTCTAAAACCGGCGCATCTTCCTGAAAATAGCCATCCGTAATGCCCACGATCTGCAAGCCCGGATGCTTTTCCTGCATTTTCTGTGCGGCTAGCTCGCCAATTCCAGGGTTGCCGCCCAGAAGATATCCGGTTCTGCC